>JBJEPA010000261.1:0-16293 GCA_051880995.1 Ruminococcus sp. | reverse complement strand
TGAGGATAACAATAAATTGTATCACAAAATTGTAAACATACTACATATTGTGTTATTAAAACTTGGTGAATCTTTTTTCTTTTCGATAATTCTAATTGAGAATTAAATACACTCACTCCCGGTAACAAAACAGCAAAAACCACAATATATAGAGTATTGCTTTTTATTGTTTTGTTGCACATTCGCTCCGACTATATTATAATAGAGAAGTAAAGTTTATAATTAGAAAGGTTTTAATTATGAAATTATTAGTAGTTGACGGTAACTCAATACTTAACAGGGCATTTTACGGAATCCGCCCACTTACCACCAAGGACGGACAATTCACCAATGCAATATACGGCTTTCTCACAATGATTTTAAAGATACAGGAGGATGTGACCCCCGACGCAGTTGCAATAGCATTTGATTTAAAGGCTCCCACATTTCGCCATAAGGCGTATGACGGCTATAAATCAAACCGAAAGGGTATGCCTGAGGAGCTTCACCAACAGCTCCAACCATTAAAGGATTTACTCACTCTTTTGGGCTACAAGCTAATAACTAAAGAGGGTTTTGAGGCAGACGATATTTTAGGCACACTCTCCCACGCCTGTGCAGAAAAAGGAAATGAATGTGTACTTGCCACAGGGGATAGAGATTCCCTACAGCTTGTTGGTGACAAAGTAACTGTAAGGCTTGCCTCCACAAAAGGTGGAAAAGCGAATGCAATACTCTATGACAAAGATAAAATTATGGAGGATTACGGTGTAACTCCTCGTCAGCTTATTGAAATCAAGGCTATACAGGGAGATTCCTCCGACTGTATCCCCGGAGTTCCCGGAATCGGGCCAAAGGGTGCCGGCGAGTTAATTCAGAAATACGGAAACCTTGACTATATATATGAAAATATCGACAGTCTTGACATAAAACCGGGAATGAAAAAGAAACTTGTTGAAAACAAGGACAGTGCTTATATGAGCCGTATGCTGGGTGAAATTAAGCTGGATGTTCCAATTGACACCGACATCAACAGCTACCTTGTAAACTGCACCGACCCAGAGGGTGCATCAAGAATGATGGCAAGGCTTGAACTGTTTTCTCTCATAAACAAATTCCACCTTAAAGAAACAGAAGTTAAAGCTCCTGTTGTGCAGAAAAAGGATTACACCTATACGAAAAACGAAAATATAGAAATCGGCGACAGAATATATATATACACCAACAACGGTGGAAAGGCTAACATAGAATATCTGTACATTATAGATGGTGACAAAATCATAAAAACAACGGATATTGATTCCGTGCTGAAAAGCAGTGCCGAAAAGTATGTTTATAGCTCCAAGGAGCTTTTTGCCTATGCCGACAAAAAGGGATTTGAGATTAAAAATCTTGTTTTTGACATCACCCTTGCATCCTATCTTCTCAGCCCATCTTCATCCTCATATGACATAACTATGCTTAACGGAGAATATGATGTTGATATATACCAAGGGGAAGATGAGCTTTTGTGCAACATTGCACCAATGGGAAATTTGTGCAATGTTCTGAAAGAAAAAATCAATGAATGTAATCAAAGTGACCTTTTGACAAACATAGAAATTCCTCTTGCAAGGGTTCTCGCAAGGATGGAGAACATAGGATTTGCTGTTGACAAAGAGGGTATCAAAAATTTTGGCGACAGCCTTAGCCGGCAGATTGAGCAATTAAAGCAGGATATTTATGACGCTGTTGGTCACGAATTTAACATTAATTCTCCAAAACAGCTTGGTGTGGCACTGTTTGAAGATTTGGGACTTCCTTGTAAAAAGAAAACAAAGTCCGGCTACTCCACAAGTGCAGATGTTCTTGAGGGGCTGAGGAATGAACACCCTGTTGTGGGTATGGTGCTGAATTACAGAACACTTAGCAAACTAAACTCCACATACTGTGAGGGTCTTTTAAAGGTTATCGGTGAGGATGGAAGAATCCACTCCTCTTTTAATCAGACGGAAACAAGAACAGGGCGAATAAGCTCCACCGACCCAAACTTGCAGAACATTCCTGTTCGCACAGAGCTTGGCAGAGAAATGAGAAAGTTCTTTAATGCAAGGGAAGGCTGGATGCTGGTTGATGCCGATTACAGCCAAATTGAGCTTAGGGTACTTGCTGATATTTCAAAGGATGAAAATATGGTGGAGGCATTCAGAGAGAATCAGGATATTCACTCCATCACCGCAAGTCAGGTTTTTGATATGCCTCTTGACTATGTTACAAGTCAGATGCGAAGCAAAGCAAAGGCTGTAAACTTTGGAATAGTTTATGGAATAGGAGCTTACTCCTTAGCCAAAGATATTGGCGTAAGCAACAAAGAGGCAAAGAACTATATCGACTCATACCTAAGGCATTACAGCGGAATTGACCGATATATGCACGAGGTTGTGGAAAAGGCAAAGGAAACAGGCTATGTTGAAACCACCTTTGGCAGAAGAAGATATTTGCCTGAGCTTACAGCCTCCAACGGTATGACGAGAGCCTTTGGGGAAAGAGTTGCCCGAAATGCCCCAATACAGGGCACCGCCGCAGATATTATAAAAATTGCAATGATTAAGGTTGACAAAAGACTTACAGAAGAAAACCTTGAGGCAAGACTGATTCTTCAGGTGCACGATGAACTTATTGTTGAATGTCCCGCTCACGAAACTATGATGGTTGCTATGATATTACAGGAGGAAATGGAAAAGGCTGTGACTCTGTCGGTACCTTTGGTTGCTGACTCTGCTGTGGGCGAAAACTGGTACGAAGCCAAGGGTTAATTTTAGTAACAACCACAATGGATATAATATCACAATATAGCCTTTCCTCTTGAATTTTGTATTTTTAAGTGGTACAATAGCGTTGTGAGTAGGCATATATATCAAGCTTTTTTATTTAATACAGGAAGAAAGGATATTATGAAAAAAGTATTATTTGTATGCACAGGAAACACCTGTCGTTCTCCAATGGCAGAAGGCATTTTTAACAAATTAGCGGTTGACTACCATGTTGATGCCGTTGCAGAAAGTGCCGGACTTAGCACCAAAAGTGGTCTGCCTGTTTCTGAAAATGCAGTTACCGCTTGTGCAGAAATCGGTATTGATATAAGCGGACACAAATCAAAATCCTTTGATGACTGCAATCTTGACGACTATGTCACTTTTTGCACAATGAGTTTTGAGCATGCCGAAGCACTTATCGAAAGGGGCGTTCCCCGCAATAAAATAGAGGTTCTGTGCGGAGCTGACCATGGTGTTCCCGACCCCTATGGATTTGGAATTGGAATTTACCGTTCAAGTCGTGATATAATCAAAAGATGTATTGAAAAATACTTCTCAAAGATGCGTCAGGATATTAAGGAAAATGAAGATGAAGATAGTCAGAATGAATGAAGATAATATTCATTCTGTAAAGCAAATTGAAGATGAATGTTTTAGTAATCCCTGGTCTTTTGAAAGTCTGAATGCAGAGCTTTCTAAGGTTGGGGCTTGCTTTTATGTTGCCCAAGGACAAAATGATGCTTTGGGGTACATAGGTTTTAATATGGTTCTGGATGAGGGCTATATTGCAAATTTGGCGGTTAAAGAGATTTACCGCCGTAAGGGTGTTGCTGAGGCTTTGCTTAATAAGGTCATTGAAACCGCCAAGGAAAACAATCTTTCTTTTGTTTCCCTTGAAGTAAGGGAAAGCAACATCCCTGCAATCAAGCTATATGAAAAATTCCAATTTACTAAACAGGGAGTGCGAAAGGACTTTTATCGCTCTCCCAAAGAAAACGGATTAATTCTCACAAAATATTTATAAAGGATAATCAGATGAAGATATTAGGAATAGAAAGCTCCTGTGACGAAACGGCGGCGGCTATTGTTGAGGACGGCAGGACTGTACTTTCAAATGTGGTTGCAAGTCAAGTGGAGGAACACAAGCTTTACGGCGGTGTTGTTCCCGAAATCGCCTCACGCCGTCACGCAGAATGCATTAGTCAGGTTGTAAAAAAGGCACTTGAGGACGCAAACACCAATCTTTCAGAAATTGAAGCCATTGGCGTAACCCACGCCCCCGGTCTTATTGGTGCTTTGCTTGTAGGCGTTAACTTTGCAAAAGGTCTTGCATATTCCGCCAAAAAGCCTTTGATACCTACCCACCATCTCAGAAGTCATATTGCGTCAAACTACATATCCAACAAGGATTTAAAGCCACCTTTTTTGTGTTTGGTGGTTTCCGGCGGACACAGCCACATAGTTATGGCTGAAATCTATACAAAAATGAAAATCATTGGAAGAACAAGGGACGATGCCGCAGGAGAAGCCTTTGACAAGGCGGCAAGAACCTTGGGTATGAGCTACCCCGGCGGAATTTCTATGGATATTGAGGCAGAAAAGGGCGACCCTTTTTCTTTTCCTCTCCCCCGTCCAGTGGTACACGACGCTCCATACGACTTCTCTTTCAGCGGACTTAAAACTGCAATTATCAATACAATTCACAACGCCGAGCAAAGAGGAACGGAATTTTCAAAGTCTGACATTTGTGCATCATTCCGTTGGGCTGTTGTGGATTGCCTTGTTACAAACTTCCTTAAAGCCGCAGAGGACTACAAGGTGAACACCCTTGTTATTGCAGGAGGAGTTTCTGCAAACTCGCTACTGAGAAAAAGACTCACAGAGGAGTGTAATAAAAAAGGTTATCAGCTATTTATGCCTGAAAAAAAGTACTGTGGTGACAACGGTGCAATGGTGGCAAGCCAGGCGTATTATGAATACCTTGATGGCAACATCGCCCCCCTTAGCCTTAACGCTGTTGCAACCTTACCTATTGATTACAGGTGATAAAAGAAAAAGTGTAGCGGAGAAATCTGCTACACTTTTTTGTATGTTTTACTTTATTTTCACCAAGTTTTGTTATTACAAGTTAGAGGAGTAGGCACTTTTAGTTACAGACAGCCTCCAGCAGACGGGCAATGTCATCAACTTAAGAATATTTATACACAGTAATCTGCACTACTCATCCTGTCATTCTGAGGGAGCAAAGCGACTGAAGAATCTGAAAGGATAGCAGTTGTGTCCAAATCGACACTAACAGGTTAGATGAAAGTATGATTTCGCTAACAAAATTAGTGGTAGAGGCGGGGGATTCCTCGACAAGCTCGGAATGACAGGGTGTGGCTCGGAATGACAGAGAGGGAGTTTTCCTCAAAATGACAGAGTGATAAATGTCCTAAAATAACAGAAATAGCTATATTCCTTATTTCAACAATTTTTCCACATCAGCAGGCTTCAGCACCTTGCCCATTGATACAACATTTTCGTTCACCACAATGGCGGGCATACTCATAACACCGTATTCCATTACTTTTTCCATATCTGTGATGTACTCCACCTCAACAGGCATACCGAGGGATTTTACAGCCTCTTTTACATTTTCGTACTGGTGATGACAGGACTTACACCCTGCGCCCAATACCTTAATGCTTAAAATTTCCTGTCCTGTTGAGCAACATTCCCTAGTTGTTTCTTTGCTATCTGCCGTACAACAGCAACAAGAGGATTTATCCCCTTTTTTCTTATTCTTAAAATTAAACAATGACATAAAAGTACCTCCAATATTATATAATAAAATTTTTTATTGCGTTAAAGAAGTAACCCACAATGATAATGCCCACAGTACAAATTGCAATAAATATACCAAGTAGCTTTGGCTTTACCGCCTTGCGGAGCATAATCATTGACGGAAGTGACAAAGTAGTTACACCCATCATAAAGGATAGAACAACACCCAGCAATGCACCCTTTGAAAGCAGGGCTTCCGCTATTGGAATTGTACCGAAAATATCGGCATACATAGGAACACCGGCAACTGTTGCAAGAATAACGCCAAACGGGTTGTTGCCTCCAAGGAGCTTTACAATGAAATCCTGTGGTATCCAGTTGTGAATAATTGCTCCTATAAAAACGCCGATTAGTATATAGGGAATTACCTTTTTAGCTGTGGAAACCACCTGTTCCCATGAATATTTCAGCCTGTCCCTAAAGTGTAGTTCTTCCTGTGGCACATCAATGGACTTTCCTTTTCGGATAAATTCCTCCACCTGATTTTCAAGGTGGAGTTTTTCAATAAGCGTACCGCCGGCAACTGCAATTACAAGTCCAAGGACGACATAGATAACTGCCACCTTCCACCCGAAAATGCTCATAAGCAACACAAGACTGCCAAGGTCAACCATTGGGGAGGAAATAAGGAAAGAGAATGTTACCCCGAGGGGCAATCCGGCGCTTGTAAAGCCTATAAATAAGGGAATTGACGAGCAGGAACAAAAGGGAGTTACCGTACCCAGCAAAGCGGCTAAAATATTCGCCCATATTCCATGAAATCTGCCCAGAATTCTCTTTGTCCTTTCCGGCGGAAAATAGCTTTGAATATAGGAAATAATCAAAATCAAAACACACAATAGCACAATGATTTTTACTGTGTCATATACGAAAAACTGAATACTTCCTCCTATTCTGCCTGTAGTATCCAAACCACAGGTATTTAGTAATGTTCCAATCAGCCTATTCAGCCACGCCATACCCAGGATTTCATTTTGAAAAAAGTCCCACACAACATTTATCAGTTCCATATACCATCCTTTCATATAGTCATATCTAAATATATCTATCTTTTGTCGGTAAAATTAACCCTACCTAAAAAGTACGATTAACTCTTATTTCTGTTCCCTTATCATCTCTTCAAGAATTTCAACAGCATCCTTCACCATTAATGGGCAAACTGTTTTGCACAATCCTTTTGATGCAATAATTTCAAATTCCTCTTCTTTAGATAAATCGTAGCCAAGTAAATCACGACATACAATGGAGTTATTCTTCTCCTTAAAGCGTCCTGTAAATTCCTCGGTAAGGGAATAAGCTCTGTGCTTTTGTTCGTCATCCTCTGAATTGATATGGCCAAATTTCAGACCTAAAACCATAAGCGCACCGGAAACTGCACCGCACATTTCACCGTTTCTCGCCCCACCGCCAAAGGATGTTGCCAGCTTTAATGCCAGTTCTTCGTCTATGCCTTCCTCAGTTGCAAAAGCTGTAAAAACAGCTTGGGAACAGTTAAAATTGTTGCTAAACAGTTGTAGTGCTCTATCTGCCTTGTTCATAAATATACCTCCTCTAAATCCTTATCATACTATGTCAAGCTGTCAAGATATTTTTGTGCCTCTTCAACACCTTTTGCAGAAACTGAGTAATGCGTCCACTTGCCCTCTTTACGACCAACCACAATTCCCGAGTCACAAAGGATTTTCATATGGTGGGATAGTGTAGGTTGGGTAACATTTATTTCTTCAAGTAGCTTACAGGCGCATTTTTCCCCTGTTCTAAGCATCTCTAAAATGCGGATTCGGTTTTCATCACAAAAAGCCTTAAAAACTTCGGCTGTTCTCTTTTCGTCAATATTCAATTCTGTCACCTCATATTCACAAATATCTATATATAATTATAGCTACATATAGATATTTGTCAATATGTTTTTAAAATTTGTCCCAAAAAAAATGGACTGCTCAATGAGCAGTCCATAATTCTAAAATGAAGTAAGCTATGGCAAAATTAAATTATTTCTTTACAGTTACCTTACATACAGCACTCTTCTTGGAGCCGTCCTTAGCTGTAAATGTAACCTTTGCAGAACCCTTCTTAACAGCTGTAAGCTTAACAGCCTTGCCGGATGCTACAGTTGACTTGTTAACCTTAACAACCTTTGTGTTGCTTGACTTAACAGCAAGGTTCTTGTTATAAGCTGTCTTTGGCGCTACAGTAGCAGTAACATTAGCTGTGCTACCCTTCTTTGCAAGCTTAACAGATGTACTGCTAAGTGTAACCTTTGTTACAGCCTGATTAACAGTTACTGTGCACTTAGCTGTCTTTTTACTTCCGTCCTTTGTTGTTGCAGAAATAGTAGCAGTACCCTTCTTAACGCCTGTTACAACACCTGTCTGTGTAACTTTTGCAACCTTTGTGTTTGATGACTTCCAAAGCATTGACTTATTGTAAGCATTTGATGGGGTAACCTTAACCTTAAGTGTAACCTTTTTACCTGTTAATACAGTAGCCTTCTTAGCCATTGAGATTGACTGAACAGACTGTCTTACTGTTACCTTACAGGTAGCAACTACAGGACCACCATTTGCCTTTGCTGTGATTGTAGCTACACCTGCACGAACACCCTTTACAACACCTGACTGTGTAACAGTTGCAATACCGTTGTTTGATGATGACCACAAAACAGTCTTGTTAGTTGCATTATCAGGAGTAAGAGTAGCCTTAAGGGTAGTTGTTTTGCCTGTATATAATACAGTTGCTGTCTTGTTCAAAGTGATTTCTTTAACCAATATACCATCCCATGTTACTGTTGTAGATGGTGCCGGTGTTGATGCAGTAGTTGTTGGCTTTGGTGTTGTTGGCTCCGGAACTGAAGAGGTAATAGTAGGACCTTGTGTTGGTGTTGGCTTTGGAGTAACAACTGTATCAAAGCGACATGTGAGTCTGTTTTCATCATAGAAATCATAATCTACAATTGAAACAGAGTTAACATCATCAATAACTTCCCAAACATTTTTCACCTCGTAATTACCGGCTTTCAGTACGGTAAATTCCAAGGTGTAGAATACCTTTTCTGTAGTAAAGTCATATGGGTCTTGGAATGCTGAACCATTGTAATATGCAAATCCTTTGTCCATTATATTGTACATAATGCCGGTTGTTGTGTTTGGCATATCAATAGTGTCAAGTTGAAGACCTGTGTAGTCATATGTTGCATATCCCTGGAAATCTTCCCACTTTGCATCTGAACTTACATAGTAGGAAACTGTAACCTTGTCACCTACATTTGCTGATTTACCGTTAACGGTAGCTGTTGTTTCGGCACTTGCTGAAGTGATAGCTACTGTTGCCATAGCAGTAAGCATTACAACAGCCATTGCCAGTGAAATTAGTTTTTTCATAAAATCCTCCTTTATTATGAAAATTTTTTAATTCTTTATAAAACCGTTTCCCATATGAATTTTCGCCCTAGGAAATCGGAAATTATACATTTCTTATACAGTTCTAACTCTGATTACGCCGTCAACATCTACCTGTGATGATGTAGCGTTGTCAATAATCATATAGCAGTAGTCGCCCCTTGTGCCTACTGCACAGTCATCAGAGCCTGTTGCCTTTTTAACATCTTCAACATTAACATCTGCTTTTGCAATTACACAAACTCTTGTGCCACCTGTTTTATCCTTTGAAATACAAGGCAGGTTAACTGAATTTACAATGTTACCGTTTTCAAGGTAATCCTTAACCTCTTCTGCAGCCATAACAGCACAGTTTTCTTCACTTTCAGGTGTAGAAGCACCAAGATGAGGCATTGCAATAACTCCATCTTCACCAAGAATATCGTCCGTTGCAAAGTCGGTAACATATGCACTCATTTTACCGCTGTTAAGAGCAGAAAGAACATCACCGGAAACAACAAGACCGTCACGGCTGTAATTGAGGATTCTTACGCCATCCTTCATCTTGCCGATTGTTTCGCTGTTAATCATACCACGAGTTCCGTCATTGAGAGGAACGTGAACTGTGATATAGTCAGCTACTTTATATACATCATCGTTGCTTTCAACAATAGTGCAGTCGTTAAGCTTTGCCTTGTTGGTGTCGCTGAGATAAGGGTCACAGCCAACAACATTCATACCAAGTGCAACTGCTGCATTTGCAACCTTGATACCAATAGCGCCAAGTCCGATAACACCAAGGGTTTTGCCCATAATTTCCGGACCGGCAAAGTTTGACTTGCCCTTTTCTACCATTTTGCCAACCTGGTCGCCGTTGCCCTTAAGGGTCTTTGCCCATTCAATACCGCTTACAATCTTTCTTGATGACATCAGAAGACCTGCAATAACAAGTTCCTTAACAGCATTTGCGTTAGCGCCGGGGGAATTGAAAACAACAATACCTTTTTCTGCACAATCCTTAACAGGAATATTGTTAACACCTGCGCCTGCTCTTGCAATTGCAAGGAGGCTTTCAGGCATTTCCATCTCGTGCATTGAAGCTGAACGAACAAGAACAGCATCCGGTGCGTCACACTGGTCAGTAACATTGTAATTATCTCCCAGTTTGTCTGTGCCACACTTAGAAATCTTATTTAAAGTAAGTACATTAAACATTTCAGTAAATCTCCTAACAAATATGTTTTATACCAATCTAACCTATGAATTTATGCGTTTTCCTCTTCAAACTTCTTCATAAATTCAACCAGCTTTTCAACGCCCTCATATGGCATTGCGTTATAGATAGAAGCTCTCATACCGCCAACTGTACGGTGACCCTTGATGTTTACAAAGCCTGCATCCTTAGCCTCTGCAACAAACTTTGCGTCAAGGTCCTTGTCGCCTGTAACAAAAGGAACATTCATAAGGCTTCTGTCCTCTTTTACAACAGTACCCTTAAACAGCTTTGAGCTATCAAGAAAACCATAGAGAAGGTCTGCTTTCTTTTCGTTAAGCTCCTTCATCTTTTCAAGACCGCCAACCTCGTTCTTAATCCATTCAAGAACAAGCTTAGCCATATAAATGGTGTAACATGGAGGTGTGTTGAACATTGAACCTGCGTCAACATGAGTCTGGTAGTTGAACATTGTTGGAGTGATATCCATTGCGTTGCCAACTAAATCCTCACGAATGATAACAATAGTAAGACCTGCAGGAGCAAGGTTCTTCTGAGCACCTGCAACAAGACAACCAAACTTGCTTACATCAATAGGCTCGCTCATAATGCAAGAAGAAATATCTGCAACCAGAGGAATATCCCCTGTGTCAGGCAGTTCGTGATAAACTGTGCCGTAAATTGTGTTGTTCATACAGATGTAGAAGTAGTCTGCATCCTTTGAGAATGTGGATTTATCCAGCTTTGGAATGTAGGAAAATGTTTTGTCCTCAGAGGAAGCAACAACATTAACCTCTCCGTATCTTGCAGCCTCTTTTGCTGCCTTTTTAGCCCACTGACCTGTGATAACATAATCAGCTTTTCCATTCTTTGTCATAAGGTTCATTGGAACCATTGCAAACTGTGAGGAACATCCGCCCTGTAAGAATAATACCTTATAGTTATCAGGAATGTTCATTACTTCTCTCATAAGAGATTCACATTCCTCTATAATTCCACCAAACTCCTTACTTCTGTGGGACATTTCCATTACAGACTGGCCACTGCCCTGATAATCCAACATTTCTTCCGCTGCTTTTTTGAGTACTGATTCAGGCAGCATTGATGGACCTGCCGAAAAGTTATATACCCTTGACATTCTTATTATCTCCTTATCATAAATCATATATATTGAGGAAACACAAAGTAATGTTCCCTTATAAACCATATAAAAAGGCTATATTAAATTATATTCCTTTAATAATCTAAAGTCAACTACAATTAAACTAATTTCATCTCTCCGATTACGGACTTAAGGTCATCCCTCATACGGATTGCCTCTCTCTTAGCTGCCTTGGCATAATCCATTTCGTCAATGCCTTCCTCTTTCTGCCATGCACACATAATTCCACGGGAGGAGTTTACAATAGCACCGATTCCGTTTTCATCAAAAGCACCCTCACAATCCTTAGCACCGCCACCCTGTGCACCGTAGCCCGGAACAAGGAAGAATGTCTTTGGAAGTTCTGATCTTAATTCTGTAAGCATTTCCGGATATGTAGCGCCAACAACAGCACCAACACCGCTGTAGCCATATTTTCCGGCAGTTGTTTTACCCCATTCCTCACACATTTTGCCCATATGGAGATAAACTGTTTCGTCACTTCTAAATTCAAGATTCTGAAGTTCTCCTGAGGATGGATTTGATGTTTTTACCAGAACAAAAATTCCTTTGTCCTTACTCTCACAAATATCAAGGAGAGGACTGATTCCGTCTGTACCTAAGTAACCGTTAACAGTAAGTGCGTCTGCGCCAAAAGCCTCTTCCTTAACACCGTCAACATCAGTTTCGCCAAGGTGAGCAATTGCATATGCTTCCATTGTTGTACCGATGTCGTTTCTCTTACCGTCTGTAATTACGAACATACCCTTTGACTTGGCATACTTAATTGTTTCGTCTAAGGCACGAACACCGTACCAGCCGTACATTTCGTAGTAAGCACACTGTGGTTTAATTGCAGGAACAACATCACAAAGCTCGTCAATAAGTCCCTTGTTAAAGGTTAAAATTGCGTCAGCTGCTCCCTCAAGGGTTTTGCCGAATTTTTTAAAGGACTCTTCCTTGATTTTCTCAGGTATATAAGCAAGCTTTGGGTCAAGTCCTGCCACAGTTGGGTTTTGCATTTCCACAATTTTCTCAATCAATCTATCAAATGACATTTTTATTCTCCTATTATACTCCGTATGTTTCTCTGTACTTCTTCATAGCCTCAAGGTGTTCCTTGCCCTCAACAACACCGTTTTCAATGGCTGAAATAATGTCGTCCATAGTAACAACGGAATGAACCTTAATGCCGAATTCTTCTTCAACTTCCTGAACAGCAGACTTTTCTCCGCCCTTGCCTATTTCCATTCTGTCAACGGAAATAACCATATCGGTAACATTAGCAGAGCACATACCCTTAATCTTTTCCATAGATTCTCTGAGAGCCTTGCCGGATGTGATAACATCATCAACGAAAATAAGTGTATCGTTATCGCCAAACTGATAGCCGATAATCATACCGCCCTCGCCGTGGTCCTTAACTTCTTTTCTGTCAAAACAGTAGTTCATATCAACACCGAACTTGTTGTTAAGGATAATTCCTGTTGCAATGGCAAGTGGGATGCCCTTGTATGCAGGGCCGAAGATTGCGTCACCCTTGATTTTGTTGTCCATAATACATTCGGCGTAAAACTCACCAAGCTTGGATATTTGTGAGCCTGTTTTGTAGTTGCCTGTATTGATAAAGTATGGAGAAATTCTTCCGCTTTTCAATGTAAATTCTCCAAATCGAAGGATTCCTCCCTCTACCATAAATTTGATAAATTCCTCTTTGTAAGTAAGTTCTTTACCCATCTTTCTTCTCCTTATTCATATATTTCATCAAGGAAATACACCACAACTACTGTGAGGTCTTTCATTGATATTTATATTTCTTAATCCTGTGGCTTATCCTCAAAAACAATTTTTCCATCAAGGATAGTCATAACCACCTTTCCCTTTAACTCCATTCCGTGGAAAGGTGTGTTTTTGCTTTTTCCATGAAGTTTTTCTCTATCTACAGTCCAAACCTTGTTTACATCCACAAGGGCAATATCGGCATCTGCACCTGTTTTAATTGTTCCGGCATTTATCTTGAGAATATTTGCCGGTGCAGTACTCATTAGCCCTGCAATGTCCATTAGAGAAAACTTTCCATTATGATAAAGCTGTGTAAGTGTAACCGCAAGGCTGGTTTCCATACCTATTGAGCCGTTTGGTGCTTTTACAAAGTCGGCCTTATCCTCCTCTGTGTGGGGGGCATGGTCTGTTGCAATACAGTCGATAGTTCCGTCTGCAAGACCTTCAATTATCGCCTTTCTATCCTCCTCTGTTCTAAGGGGCGGATTCATTCTGCAGTCGGCATTCTTATTTTCCAGAATATCCTCTGTAAGGGTGAAGTAGTGAGGAGCTGTTTCGGCAGTTACCTTAACTCCCCTTTTCTTTGCTTTTCGGATAAGTTCTACCGATTCTTTTGTGCTGACATGACAAATGTGGACAGGGGAATCGGTTTTTTCTGCAAGGATGATTTCTCTTTCTGTTCCGTTATTCTCCGCATCATTTGGTATTCCTTTGATTCCCAGTTTTTCTGACATTTTGCCCTCATTAATCTTACCACCCTGGGCAAGGGCTAAATCCTCACAATGAGCAACAACTGTCATACCAAGCTTTGGAGCATTTTTCATTGCATCAGCCATAATCTTCGGGTCAAGTACAGGACGACCGTCATCAGAAAGTCCTATTGCTCCTGCCTTTCTAAGGGATAAAAGGTCCGTTGCCTCTTCTCCCTTAAGGCCCTTTGTTATTGAACCGGCAACATATACTTTTGACTTGCAATCTTTAGCCTTGTCAAGTATATAACTTATAACACCTGCGTTATCAATAGTGGGGGTAGTATTTGGCATACATAAAAGGCTTGTTACCCCACCTGCTGCAGCGACATTTGTGCCGGAAACTATATCCTCCTTGTCTGTCTGACCCGGATCTCTTAGGTGAACATGCAAATCCACAAGTCCCGGCATAGCCACAAGATTTGTTCCGTCAATCACTGTGTCGCTTTCTTCAATTTTAAAGGGCTCGGCAATTTTTCCGCTACGGATATATATATTCGTTACTTCGTCTTTGTTTTCGGCAGGAGATATTACCCTGACATTCTTAATGATAAGATTATTAATATTAATCACCCTCAAAATTTTCTGGAGGAGTTTCCTCTGTCATTATATGAATCATTCTTTGATGATTTTCTTCTGTTTTTATTTTTTCCTGAATTTCGTTTTTCTTTTTCTCCCAAAAACTCACGGTAATTTGTGTGCTTTTTGCCGTATTCCTCTGTGTTGTCGTAAATATCCTGTGTAGAATATTCTTCTGCGTTGCGGTGTGCTTCTCTTATAAGTTCTCTTTCGATTTTATCTATATTTTCAGAGGACTCAAGTCCGTCAACACCATCAAAGAAAGCGTCTGGCCTGTCTGCACCGGTGGAAGTGTTTCGGTTACGTCTTGTTTCCTGAGTGGCACGTCGTTCTTCTCTGTCACCCACATACAATTCGCTGTCCATAGCCTTAAGCATATTTTCTTTTCTTCTCTTTTTAATGAGCATAAATATGATTAGTGCAACAAGTACAACCACAAGCACAATCACAACAACCCATATAAAGGTGATGATTGTATCGTCCAGCTTGCTTTCACTCTCAATCTCAAATACAGCACTATCAAGGATTGAATTCATAAGTTCCTTGTCAGCCTGGTCAATTTCGCCGTCCTGTGATTGGAGTGTAAAGTGAACATACATTCCGTTCACCAAGGTGTCTGCCTGTGTTACATAAACAGTTTCGTCGTCCTTTGGTGTGTTAATAATGGAATCAAAGTAAATTATGTCGTTGTATTTGTCCATTGAACAGCTTTTGCAGTTTTCCTCTTTGATGTAATTCTGTTTAATTTCGTCAAGCTGTTCTTCACTTAATGTATTGTAATTCTTTACTTCCTTACTATTGTCATCCTGATTCATTGTAAGGGTAAATACCTGGCTGTTGTCCTGAGAAAAGGCTTGGAGATAAATATTGTAGTCAACAAGGTTTTCAATGTTTGTCTGGTGTTTTTTATACACCTCATCATTGGTTGAAACATTCCTTGTTACCACGTCCATTGATGATGGTAATTTCAAGCTAAGTTTAAGTTCATCTATGGTATATTGGGTTTGTTCCTCTGCTGACACAGACAAAACACCTATGCCAAGAACAATTATCAAAAGCAAAAACAGCGAGGCTATTCTTTTCATAATGTTATTTTTCATAAAAAACCTCCGAGGAAAATAACTACGCTTCACACATAGCAATATCCAAGCTAATTATATCTTTTTTTTGCCAAAAACACAAGGCAAGAAAGGAATAAAAATATATTTGTCAGTACGCACAACTTATTTACCGTATATTTGATAAAATTATACAATAAAACTTTATTATTTTTTGAATTAATTTTTAAGATTATGACAAATTTTTAAACTAAGTGAAAACCTATTCCGTTGTATTATCGTCTTTGTGATGTTATAATCTAAAAAAAGGAGAAAGTGATGAATCAATTAACGGATAAAATAAGTCGTGGGTTTATCTCCGGCAACGCATTAAAGCTGTTTGCCCTATTATGTATGACCATTGACCACATAGGAACTCATATACTAAACGACTACACCCCTTTTAGAATAATAGGCAGGCTTGCTTTCCCGATTTTTGCCTATATGATTGCCGAGGGTTGCAAATACACCCATAACAAACTTAAATATTTCCTTACCATATTTATTGAGGGCGTTATTTTGCAGGTTTTTATTTTTCTGCTGTCCGACTCAACCCATATGAATGTGCTAATAACCTTTAGCATTTCAATAGGAATCATCTATGTTGTAGATTACGCAATTCACAGTCAGAATTTCTACCTGTGGGTACTACCTATGATAATGATAGTTGGCGCTCTCTTTATTTGTGGGGAACTTCCTGTGTCTTTCCTTAAATGGGACTTCCACATTGACTATGATTTTTTTGGCGTTATGCT
>JBJEPA010000260.1:0-3937 GCA_051880995.1 Ruminococcus sp. | reverse complement strand
ACAGCTCGAGCGAGATAGAACCGTCGCAAGCAATGAGGGCGGCTGTGGGAGATCCTCACGGTGGTGAAATTCCAATGAGGTCAATATGCGTTGACCGTCTGATGTGTTCCCGGTTGGGGGATATTGAGGATAAATGCCAACCAAAAGGTAAAGGTTTGAGCTTTTGCTTTAAATTGAAAAAGTTGCTTTGAGATTTAATTCACACTCGCCAATGAGTTAAGAAGATAAGCATATGATTGCTAAAAACGGTTGATAGGACAGCAAGCACTAAAATGTTGCTTGCTGTCTTTACATATCTATAGGAGGTAATAATTTTGATAGTTAAAAAAGGAGAGGTTTACTATGCTGACCTCAATCCGATTATAGGCTGTGAACAGGGCGGTTGCCGGCCTGTCATTATTGTTCAGAACAATACAGGCAATCTTTACAGTCCAACAACAATAATAGTCCCTGTTACTGCCCGTAAGAGAAAGAAAGCGCTTCCGACGCATATAAAGGTTAAAGGCGCAGGTTTGCCGAAGAAATCAATAGCTTTAATTGAACAGTTAAGAACAATTGATAAAAGCAGATTAAAAGAAAAGATAGGGGAGATAACCCGAACATCTTTGAACAAAATAGATAAAGGCTTACTTATCAGTTTAGGCTGTTTTGAAAACAGGAGGTACAAAAAATGATTGGTTTTATTATAGGATTGTTTGTCGGTGCATTTATCGGAGTTGCATTAATGTGTCTTTGTAATGCCGCTTCAAGTGCAGATGAAGATATGAAAAAATTGAATGAACTTGAAAACAGAAGGGACGATGTAAATGATTGAAAGAATGGAAAACAGGGATTATGTTGATGAGGAACATATCATTGAATTGGAAGGACATAACGCAAAAATCTTTTTCTTGAAGCACAGCGATTCCAATGCACTGAAACAGGTAGAGGAACTTCTGCTTGATGCATATGAGAACAGAGTGTGCAAAGGATTTGTTTCATAATAAAAATATCAGCCTTGCGAGTATAAAAACTTGCAAGGCTTTTTTTCGCAAATTATCTTCGCATTTCACCGACATTGGTCTGGATATTAAATTATATAATGGTATAATGTAATCAGAGAGAAATCTCAACTCAGACTAAGAATAGTGTCGGTGCAAATGAGAAAGAGAGGTTAAAATGATTGCTACAAAACCGACGCAAGAAAAAACAATGAAAACAGTTTACTGCTTATACAGAGTATCTACTAAAGGTCAGGTCGATAAAAATGACATACCAATGCAGAAACAGTCATGCCGAGAATTTGCCGAGCATCAGCCCGGCTGGGTAATAAAAAAAGAGTTTCAGGAAAAAGGTGTTTCAGGCTTTAAAGTTTCGGCAAATGACAGAGATGCCGTTCAGGAGTTAAAGACGGCAGCGGAAAATAAAGAGTTTGATATACTTCTTGTGTTTATGTTTGACAGAATAGGACGAATTGATAACGAAACCCCGTTCGTTGTCGAGTGGTTCATTCAGCACGGCATAGAAGTGTGGAGCGTCAACGAGGGCGAACAGAGAATGGACAGCCATGTTGACAAGCTGATGAATTACATACGCTTCTGGCAGGCAAACGGCGAAAGTCAGAAAACATCAATGCGTGTAAAAACTCGCCTCCATCAACTTGTAGAAGATGGAATTTACACAGGCGGATGTGCTCCTTTCGGATATAGGCTTGTTAAAAGCGGTGTGGTCAATAAGAGGGGAAAGGAACTTCTAACCCTTGAGATTGACCCTATAGAAAAGGAAATGGTAATTACCATTTTCGAGAAAACTGTCAAGGACGGCTACGGCTCATATGTAATGGCACAGTATGTTAATGACCGAAAAATGCTTACACATAACGGTGCAAAATTTCAGTCGAATACAATTAAGAGAATTTTGCAAAATCCAATCTACTGCGGTTACTATAACCGAGGCGGAGTCACCTCGAAAAGAGTCAAAGAATTGCAGATAATTGATGACGCAGTCTTTGATGAAGCACAGAAAATTCTTGAACAGAGGAAGTACACCAACGAGAAGAAAACTCAGCTTGCCCGAACAGCCAAATCTTCAACAATGCTTGGCGGTAACATTTATTGCGCTCATTGCGGTAAGAAATTATGTGCCAACAGCTTTGTAGACAGATATACTACAAAAGACGGCACAACTCATGACGGTGGCAGAAGATTCCGTTATCTATGTTCAGGCAAAGCAATGAAACGCAACGAGTGTGACGGACAGTCGGTATATTCAGCCGCAAAGGTAGATGAAATTGTGCTCGACGCCTTGCATAAATGCTTTGATAAAATCAAAGCTACGCCAAAGGATGCAGCTATTGAAAAGAAGTACAGAACACAAATTTCACAAATCAAGACTGAAATCAAAAGGCTGAATAAGGAAACCGAAACTCTGAAAAGAAAACTCGGTGAGCTTACAGAGGAAATCGCAAATTCATTGTTGGGTGACAGCAAATTCACTCCCGATGTGCTTTCAATGGCTATTGAAACTACAAAGACTAAAATCGCAGACAATGTTCAGCGAATAGCTGAAAAGCAGAATCAGCTCAATGACAAAGAAACTGATATGAGTAAGATTGATTACTACTATGAAGAATTTGTAAGTTGGGCAGACGAGTTTGATAACGCACCTGCCGAAAGACAGCGAATGATAATCTGTAAATTGTTCAAGGAAATTTTGGTAGGCAAGGGATACTCAGTACAAATCCTTATGGACTCTTCGTATGAGCAGTTTTTGATATAATTGACATTGACAATTTCAACTGATATAATTTAATTATAAAGCAGATTACAATAAGAATATCAAAGGTTTATCTATTGCCGTAGACAGGTATATGAATATACACAGTCGAGAGCGCATGACTGTTAATCATGATGTCACTGGTTCGAGCCCAGTTGGGGGAGCCAAAAGAGGCTCATAGTTTTTCTATGAGCCTCAATTACTTATATACAAAATTTATTTCCGGTAGAAGTGATAATTGTTTTATCGGAAAGGAAAAGATATGGAGTTCGAAAATATGACAGACAAACAATTTGATGTTCTTATGAACTCAATTATCCAAATTGTAAAGGATTCTGAAACTAAGGAAGAAGCTGTTGAAAAGCTTCAAAACTTAATTAAAGACAAAGAAAACTGATTACTTTCATTAATCGACTAAATTTAATATTGTTATAGCAGAGTCAATTTTATAGAAATATATAGAATTGGCTCTTTTTTTATTTGGCAATCGTTTTAATTTTGAAATTAGAACGGTTGCCTTTTTTATTTGTAAAAAAATTTGAAAGGAATGGTTGATATGTATTTTACCGACACTCCTGAACTCAGGAAGTTTGAAAGGGAGATGCGGCAGAAGCCAAATTTTGATAGACGCAATGATGACTGCGATGAAAATGAGATCGCACATTTCTCTGATAACAAAAAACTTAACACAGACAGAAATAAGAAAGAGGTCGGTTGATTTTATGACAATAAAAATAAGAAGTCCTACTAAAGCTATTACTTAAATCAAAACTAAAAAAATAGGAGATGAATAACTTGAACGAATATGAAAGACAGCGCAGAATAGCTGAAAGCACAAAGAAATTGTATCCGCCGGGTACAAGAATTGAGCTTATCAGTATGAAGGACCCTTACGCACCTGTGACATCAGGTACAAGAGGAACAGTTAAATTTGTTGATTCAATGGGAACGATATTCCCTGAATGGGACAATGGTCGAACACTTGGAGTAGTTCCCAGAGAGGATTCATTCAGAAAGCTCACACAGGAAGAAATCGAAGCAGAAAACCAATCCGAATCAGAAGTTGAAGATGAAACTCCTGATGAGGATAGCGGAATGACTATGCGAATGTGAGGTGTTTTTTAATATATAAATCTTCGTTTGGAATGAAGATTTATGTCCATCAAATTTTTTGATATGTTTG
>JBJEPA010000259.1:0-3940 GCA_051880995.1 Ruminococcus sp. | reverse complement strand
TTTTCCATTTTATTCATATTACAAAAGTCATTTTTCAAAATAACTTTGTGCAAAATCACAGAAACAAAATATCATATTATGTTCCAAAATAACAAAAACACCCCTGTGAAAAAAACACAGGAGTATTCTTAATATATATTAGAAATACTATTAATTCTGTTTTCTTACGATTTTATACTCGTCATATGGGTCATAAAATGAACAGTTGTCAAAACTGCCCTGCATAAATCTGACCGCCTCGTCTTCATCCAAATTTACATCGCAGGTGTAATAGTCAAACTCCTCATCATATACATAATGAGCGCACATATCACAATTTGATTTTGCCATATTAACACCTCCAAAAAAATCTTAAAATTTAAATGTATCCTTTAGTCCCATCCACTTCTGGTCTTTGTCGCTAAGGTTAAGAGGAGTTCCGTCCTCAAGGGTATAGCCCTCTGCACCGGCATTTCCCTTGTATTCACCCACAAGGCTTGGCCATTCAATACCGATTTCAGGGTCGTTCCATGCAAGTCCGCCTTCATCACCCGGGTGATAGAAGTCAGTTACCTTGTAGCAGAACTCTGCTGTTTCAGAAAGCACAAGGAATCCGTGGGCGAAGCCCTCTGAAATGTAGAACTGCTTTTTATTTTCTTCGGTAAGCTCAACACCAAACCACTTTCCGTAGGTTTCGCTACCTGAACGAAGGTCAACTGCAACATCAAATACACTGCCCTTGATTGCACGCACAAGCTTTCCCTGTGGATATTCCTTTTGGAAGTGCAAACCTCTTAGTACACCCTTAGTGGACATACTTTGATTGTCCTGAACAAAGTTCATATTCAATCCGCATTCTTCCATATCCTTTTTATTGTATGTTTCCATAAAATATCCTCGGCTGTCACCGTGAACAGCCGGTTCAATAATATAAAGTCCCTCAATAGGGCATTTTGTAACCTTAATCTGTGCCATAATTAAACCCTCTTTTTCTTATCTGTATCCACATAAAGTATCTGTTAAAACTCTATTTCCTTTAAATATCTGCCGAGAGCATCCTGCCAGGTTGGCAAAGGCTCAAAGCCGTTTGCTTTCAGCTTTGTCTTGCTAAGTCTGCTGTTGAATGGACGGGCAGCCTTGGAAACTCCATATTCCTCTGTTGTAACAGGCAAAACCTTTACCCTGCTGTAAGCAGAATCGTACTGTGATGCCTGACGGAAAATTTCGCAAGCAAAGTCATACCAGGATATATATCCACCCTCATTTGTTGCGTGGTAATATCCGTACTTATCTGTTTCAATCATATCAACAAGAAGTCGTGACAAATCGAATGTATATGTTGGAGTGCCAATCTGGTCACTTACGACCTTAAGAGTGTCAAACTTTTTGCCTATGTTAAGCATAGTCTTAATAAAGTTGCCACCATTTGTACCAAACACCCAAGCAATGCGGACAATGAAGTATTTATCCAAAAGAGAGCTTACTGCCTGTTCACCGAGAAGCTTTGACTTTCCGTAAACATTGAGAGGAGCATAATCCTTGCAGTCCTCGTCCCAGGGCTTTTCTCCCTGTCCGTCAAAGACATAGTCGGTGCTGATATATACCATTTTGCAGTCATTTTCCTTGCAGGCATTTGCAAGGTTTTCTGTACCCTTAACATTGATAGTCATAACCTTGTCAAGGTTTTCTTTATCCTCGGCATTGTCAACTGCTGTCCATGCAGCGCAATGAACAACAACATCAGGGTTAACCTTTGACACAACCTTTTTAACAACAGCTTCATCGGTAATGTCCATCTGAACATACTCCTTCTTTGTAACCGGTGTGTTGTCACTATTTCCGCTGTATTTTGGTGCTATATCGGAGCCAATGCCCTCGTAACCCCTCTTGTCCAGCTCATTCATCACATCGTGACCAAGCTGTCCTGCAACTCCTGTTACTAAAACTTTCATTATCTGTCACCGTACATCTTTTCGTAGTAGTTCTGGTATTCTCCGCTGATGATTGTTTCCCACCATTCACGGTTATCAAGATACCACTGAATTGTCTTTTTGATACCGTCCTTAAATTTTGTTTCAGGTAGCCAGCCAAGCTCGTTGTGAATTTTAGTTGGGTCAATAGCATAGCGCATATCGTGGCCCTTACGGTCTGTAACATATGTGATAAGGCTTTCAGGCTTGTTAAGCTCCTTACAGATTATCTTAACAATATCAATGTTCTTCATCTCGTTATGACCGCCGATATTGTAAACCTCGCCAACCTTACCCTTGTGGATAATAAGGTCGATAGCCTTGCAGTGATCCTCAACATAAAGCCAGTCACGAACATTAAGTCCTTCTCCGTAAACAGGAAGAGGCTTGTCGTTAAGGGCATTTGCTATCATAAGTGGAATCAGCTTTTCCGGGAAGTGATAAGGTCCATAGTTGTTGGAGCAACGGCTGATTGTAACAGGCAAACCGTATGTTCTATGATAAGCAAGAACAAGCAAATCTGCTCCAGCCTTAGAACTGCTGTATGGTGAGCTTGTGTGGATTGGTGTTTCCTCTGTAAAGAAGAGGTCAGGTCTGTCAAGGGGCAAATCACCGTAAACCTCATCTGTGGAAACCTGATGGTAACGGGTGATTCCGTATTTACGGCAGGCATCCATAAGCACCGCTGTACCCATAATGTTTGTCTTAAGGAAAATATCGGGATTTTCAATGGAACGGTCAACATGGCTTTCCGCCGCAAAGTTAACCACCATATCCGGTTTTTCCTCTTCAAAAAGGTTATAAACAGCCTCTCTGTCACAAATATCCGCTTTTACAAAACGGAAGTTAGGGTTGTCCATAACAGGTGCCAATGTTGATAAGTTGCCTGCATATGTAAGCTTATCAAGACAAATTATTCTGTAATCGGGATATTTTTTCAACATATGGAAATCAAAGTTTTAACCGATAAAACCTGCTCCGCCAGTTACAATTATATTCATAGTAAAATCCTCACCTTATTTATATATTTAAATTAAAATCAGTTTTTAGCGTCAATATATTTTCCGTCGATAACATCCTTGAGATATTGTCCGTACTGATTCTTTTTAAGTTCTTCATACACCTTAAGGACTTCCTCCTTAGATATCCAGCCATTGAGATAAGCTATCTCTTCAAGGCAAGCTATCTTGCGGTGCTGATGACCCTCAATAGTCATAACAAAGTTTGTTGCCTCCACAAGGCTTTCGTGAGTTCCTGTATCAAGCCAAGTAAATCCCTGACCCAAAAGCTCAACATTCAGCTCCTTGTTTTCAAGATAAATTCTATTAAGGTCGGTAATTTCCAATTCACCTCTTGCAGAGGGCTTTAGATTTTTTGCATACTCAACAACACGGTTATCGTAGAAATAAAGTCCTGTTACACAGTAGTTGCTCTTTGGCTTTTGGGGCTTTTCCTCAATGGAAATTGCCCTGCCGTCCTTGTCAAATTCAACAATACCAAAACGCTCAGGGTCGTCAACATAGTAACCGAACACAGTAGCACCCTTGCCCTGCTCTGCATTTTCAACAGCGGATAAAAGTCTCTTTTTTAGTCCGTGTCCAGCAAAAATGTTGTCACCAAGCACCATTGCAACAGAATCATCACCAATGAAATCTGCACCGATAATAAATGCCTGTGCCAGTCCGTCGGGAGATGGCTGGACCTTGTAGGAAAGGTTTACTCCAAACTGATGCCCGTCACCCAAAAGCGACTCAAACCTTGGTGTATCCTGCGGAGTTGAGATAATTAGAATATCACGGATTCCCGCATTCATAAGCACCGACATAGGATAATAAATCATAGGCTTATCGTAAATCGGCAACAACTGCTTAGAAGTTACCTTAGTAAGCGGATAAAGTCTTGTGCCGGAGCCTCCGGCAAGGATAATTCCTTTCATAACACTACTCCCAAAATAATTTTAATCGTAATTTATCCAGTGTTTCCTTACATTG
>JBJEPA010000258.1:0-3958 GCA_051880995.1 Ruminococcus sp. | reverse complement strand
CTCCTTTTGGAGTGACACCAAATAAATGTGTAAAGATATACAAGAATTTTGGTGATGACAGTTTGGAAGTTTTAAAGACCAATCCATATCGTCTATGTAATATTTATGGTTTTTCATTTAAAACTGTAGATGAAATTGCAACAAAGACAAATGTTGCATTAGATGATAGTTTGAGAATTCAAGGCTGTATGAAATTTCTTTTAGAGGATTCCTTATTACAAGGTCATTGTTGCCTAAATCAGAGAGAATTGCTCAAAAAAAGCTATGAACTTCTTAATGAGAAATCGGATAGGGAAGTTTGTAGTATGGATAAAATCAAACACGAGCTTTGCTATATGGCTAAAGTTGGTGCGTTAAAGGGGGATATGGGGTATGCTTATCTTCCAAAATATTACGACAATGAGTGTGAAACTGCAAATAATATATTCACAAGAGTAAGTCGTAAAAATAGGCAAAATGAATTAAAGACAGAAAAAATCATATCGGCTCTTGCAGAAATTGAAAAAGAAGAAAAAATGTCATTAGCTGATAAGCAAAGAGAAGCTGTTGTTATGGCGTTAAAAGAAAACTTTTCAATCATTACAGGTGGTCCGGGCGTTGGTAAAACAACAGTTCTAAAATTCATTCTAAAGACTTTTTCAAAAATTACAGGTGACAAAAACATTGTTTTACTTGCTCCAACAGGTCGTGCGTCACGCAGAATGGGAGAAAGCATTAACAATGAATATCCTGCCTCTACTATTCATAGTGCGTTGAAGATTACAATGGACGAAGATGGTAACAACGAGCCTCAGGAAGAGATGATAAATGCGTCAATTGTTGTTGTTGATGAAACATCAATGTGTGACGCTTCAATCTTTGCACTACTTGTTAAATCGGTATCACTAAATGCAAAAATTATTTTATTAGGTGACCCTGAACAGTTACCGTCAGTAGGAGCAGGAAATGTTCTGTATGAACTTCTGTCAAATCCATACATACCAAGAACAATACTTGATGTTATTTTTAGGCAGGCAGATACAAGTTTGATTGTTACTAATGCCAAGAAAATTTCATCAGGTGATACGAACCTAAAATATGGACTTGATTTTCAGCTTGTAAAAGCATTTTCAAAAAACGGTGATGAAGTAGCAAACAAAGTTATAGATGTGTTTATGAATGAATATCAAGAAATAACAAATCTTGATAATATTCAAATTCTAACTCCTATGAAAAAAGCCGGAATATCTGCCGGTGCTACTGAACTTAACAAGAAATTACAAGCCATAATCAATCCTGATAAAGGGCAAAAAACCGTGAAAAGACACAATACGATTTTCAGAGTTGGAGATAAAGTAATACAACTTAAAAATACAGATATTGTGTCAAATGGCGATATTGGATATGTTACTGGAATTTATGAAGAAGATGATGATACGGTCATAGAAATAAAGTTTGCCAATGTGACAGTTAAATATGATGTAACAGAACTTGATAATGTTGATTTAGCTTACGCAATCTCCATACATAAGTTCCAAGGTTCAGAATGTGATACTGTCGTCATTCCAATAATTAAATCTTTTTATGTAATGCTTAAAAGGAATCTTATCTATACAGGCATTACTCGTGGTAAAAAGAAAGTGATTATTGTTGGCGAACCGCAAGCAGTGGCTATGGCTATCAGTAGAAACGATATTCAGCAGAGAAACACTTTTCTGTCTGCACGAATAACGGAATTATTTGAAAAGTTAGAAAACAAAAAACAAAAAGCTAAAGCAAAAAGCGAACAAATGTCGCTTTTTAAAAATTAAAATAAAATTAAAAGAGGTAACAAAATGAAAAAAATATTAAGCAAACTATTACAGGCAAGGATTTCTTTTGCAGAAGGAAGAATTCCAATGACAGGATATAACGAGGCACAGGGCTTTTCTTTCTTCACATTAAAGGATATTGTTCCTGCAAAGAACAATATTTTTAAAGAGTTGGGGTTGATAGATGTTATTAACTTTACTGACACCACAGCAACCCTTACGCTCGTTGATACTGAAAGTGAGGAAAAAATTGACTTTATAGCTCCATTTCCAAAAAACCTTAACAGCCTTCAGCCCAATCAAATGCAGGCTATCGGTTCGGCTGAAACATACAGTCGAAGGTATTTATATCTCACAATGCTTGATATTGTTGAGCCAGACTACATTGACGGGGAAAAGAATGAAAATAATGGTGAGAATGAGGGAGAGAATGAGGGAGAAAATGAGGACGATAAAAAGGACAACAGAGAAGTTGTAAATGGTTTGATTGACGATTCAGACCAAACGGTTAAAACCACAATTCCTACTGCTCCTACCGTTTCTGCCCCTACTGCTCCTACAACTGTTCAACAGTCACAACCACAACCACAGCCTCAGCAGACACCGGAAGCCTTACCTTTTAAAATGAATGATTCAGTTGCTTTTATTAAAAGCAAATTGACTGATGAATTTATTTCAAATTTTGTTATGCCTATTGGCAAACATAAAGGAGAAAAGGTATGTACTCTTGAATACAGAGTGTGGGAATGGTACGCAACTACATATTCAGGTTCTAACAACATTGTTAGGGCTGTCTGTGCTGTACTAATGGAGAGTTATACCGGATAAATTGTATATGTAACGAAAAAAGCACTATAAATTACACACGCAAGAAATATTTTTAATTCTTAATAGTTCTTGTGTGTGTAGAAGTGCAAGAAGAATAGGAAAAACAAAATTAAAAAATATATAAAGGAGATTTTTAAATGATTAACATTAAAGACAATAAAAAAAATATTGAATTTTTGTTGGATAAAGCAATTAAAATTTCAGAGAGCGAAAAAACCAAAAAAGGCATTGAAAGGCTGAAACAGTATTTAGAGAAATCAGACTTCTATAATGCTCCTTTTACGGCTACACGCAGTTTTTCTGAAGAAGGTGGGCTTGCTTATCACAGCTTGCTTACATACAAGAGGCTGAAATCACTATATTATGAAGAAGCATACAGAAAAACCGGTTCAAAGAACATAGATGATATGCTTTACAGCATAATTGTTTGTTCTTTGTGTGCTAACATTTATAAGACAGATACTTTTGTAGAAGGCACAAAGAGGGTTAGGAAAAACGACAAATGGGAAACAGTCCCTTGTTACAATGAGAAAGATAAATTTCTTTTTGGCAAAGGTGAAAAATCAGTATATATGCTGATGACGCTCGGTGTTGTTTTGTCGGGTGATGAAGCACTTGCAATTAGATATTGCGATACTGAAAATCCTCAAAGTTTCCCTGCAACAAAAGTATTTGCTGATAACAGGTTGGCACTCAATCTTTATGTTGCTAATATGTTAGCCACATATGGTGAGTAATTGAGTAAGTAAGCAAGATAAAACAAAGTAAAGTAAACAAAATTTCAATATTTGAAAGCGAAAATGTAAAATGAGTAATTATTATAAAAACGACTCTTTTGACTTTTCAATTTCTGATGTAATTGATTTAGTTGGGTTAAGACCAGTAAATCCAACCATACCATTTGGCAGTCACGAGGAGCAATATTATTATTGCCCTGTTTGTGGTTCTAAGAAATTATCAGTTAATTGCAAAAAGAATACATACAGGTGTAATAAATGTGGTGACTTTAAAGGTGGTATGCTGTCACTATATATGTACAGATTTGGCGGTACAAAAAGCGAAGCTGTTAAAGCTTTAAATAATTATGTACACGGTAAAAATTCATTGTATGGTAAAGGTGTCAGGAATAAATCATACGACAGGCAACGAATTGTCAAAGAGGAAACTGTTGTGAGAACAGCAAGCGATTTAGATAAAGCGTACAGAACATTCTTATCTTTGCTGTCCTTATCAGCAAATCATAAAAAAGATTTAATTAAAAGGGGTTTGTCTGAAGAAAATATCGAAAAATATATGTTTAAGTCTGTTCCGCTTTTTAACAATAGAAATATTATTAGATC
>JBJEPA010000257.1:0-3968 GCA_051880995.1 Ruminococcus sp. | reverse complement strand
TAAGGACACATTTGGACACGAATTTACATGGCTTAACGGTTTTATGAGAAATGTCCGTCGCTTTGGCTTCAAGCCTGCAATGATTGACCCTCAGCAGGACAAGGTGTGGACATATGATGAGCTAAATAAGGATGTTAACCGTTTTGCAAACGCTTTGAAGGCAAAGGGTGTGGGAAAGAACGACGCAGTCCTTTATCTTCTGCCAAACTCCCCACAGTTTGCAATTTCCTATATTGCACCTCAGAAAATCGGAGCTATTAACTGCCCTGCTAACTTTAACCTTGCAGCAGGAGAAACTGCCCTTTTGATAAACCACAACAAGCCAAAGGTGTTTATTTATGACTTTGAATACGCACAGGAGATGCAAAAGGCACTTGCCCTCTGTGTTGAAAAGCCTGAAATTATCATTATGGTGGACTATGAGCACAAGTGCACAAAAATGCCAAAGGGTCATATCCTTTTTGAAGACTTTATGAAGGATGCTGACGACAGTAACCCACCGGTTGACTTTGAACCACATATTTACGACGAGGTAACAAGACTTTTCACCTCAGGAACAACTTCTCTTCCAAAGGGTGTGCCACTTAACAACATAAACGAAGTGCTTTCTGCACACGATGTAATTATGCACTTCCCACTTAACCCAACAGATATTACAATGAATATGACACCATGGTTCCACCGTGGCGGACTTCATTCCGGCGGACTTACACCAACTTTGTATGCCGGCGGTGCTGTTGTGATTCTCAGGAACTACAATCCAAGGATTTGCCTGCAATATACTGAAAAGTACGGTGTAACTTTCCTTATCGGTGTTCCTGCTGTTCTTACATCCCTTGCAACAAGACAGGAAAAGCACCCTGTTGACCTTTCTAAAATTAAGGGTATTGTCACAATGGGCTCACCTCTTGAAAAGGCACAGTGCATCCGTTTTCAGGAAACACTTACACCAAACATCTTCAACGGTTACGGCACAACAGAGTCTTTCTGGAATACATTTCTCAGACCTTACGATTTGCCTGATATGTCCGGTACAGCAGGTCGTTCCTGCACAGACGATGATGTGAGAGTTGTCAAGGCTTACGAGGACAGAAAGGCAGAGCCTGACGAGATGGTTGCAAAGGACGGCACAGAGGTGGGAGAAATAATTATAAAATCTCCTGCAAAGTCCACAATGTGCTACTACGACAATCCCAAGGTTACAAAGGAAAAGTACTACAAGGGATTCCTCTATACAGGTGACCTTGCAACATGGGACGAAAAGGAATTTGTCACAGTTGCAGGTCGTAAGGATGATATGATTATCTGTAGCGGAGAGAATATTTATCCTCCACAGATTGAAGAGGTTCTTAATATGCACCCCAAGGTGCAGGAGAGCATTGTTTCTTCTATCCCTGATAAAACAAGGGGAGAGGTGCTTGTTGCATATATTATCCCGGAGGACAATAGCCTTACAGTAAAAGAGATGATTGATTACTGCGCTGATAACCCTAACCTTTCAAAATATAAATGCCCAAGATATTACCGCTTTGTTGAGGAACTTCCTCACACAGCAACAGGTAAGAAACAGCATTACAAAATCAAGGAACAGGCAAAAAAAGACTTTGAAGCAGGACTGCTGTTAAGGAAGTGATATTTTGAAAATTAAACCATATGTCCGTAAAGTAAATTATTACGAAACCGACCGAATGACTATTGTGCACCATTCAAATTACATTCGCTATTTTGAAGAGGCAAGAATTGACGCAATGGAGCAAATTGACTGCGATTGTATGAAGCTTGAGAATATGAATCTTATTATTCCTGTGGTGGATGTGTATGCAAAGTACCATAAATCCTTGGGTTGTGGTGACGAGTTTGCAGTTTATACCAAGATGACATTTTTTAACGGTGTTAAAATGGAGTTTGATTATGAAATCCGTTTTACAAAGGACGATGCCCTTGCCTGTACAGGACATTCTACTCACTGTTTTGTCAATGAAAACCACCGTCCAATCACCATAAGAAAAACTCATCCTGACATATATGAAAAAATGCTTGCATTGGTTGAGGAATAAAAGGATTTATTTTTAGTGTTATTAAAATGATAATAAACACTTATTGTTAATTTTTGAGAAATTTTTATTAAAAAATATGTTTAGCCACCCTTTTTTGGGTGGCTGTTTGATTTATTGTTGCAAAAAGTTTATGCTTTTTTGTGCATTTCAACGAATTTGTAGTTATAGTGATAAAAATAGTTTTTTGTTGAGATTTATTCATAATTTTATGATAAAATTAATGTGTATAGGTATATATAAATAATATGAAAGGAAGTGTTTCTTTGAAACAGAAAATGAAATGGCTTAGGGGTCTTTTACTTGTAGTTTTTGTGGTACTTAGCACAATCTCAGTATCAGCTGTAAGTTTAGACTTGGAGAAAGCAGGGGCTAATAAGACAGATTTGATTCCTTTAGGAATTGAAACCGCTACTGTTAACGGACAGAAGGTTAATGTAGGAACCAAGGTAGCTGTGACCTACTATGTCAGCTCGGACGCTGAATGGGAGGATTTTCAGGGCTATGTAACATATGACCCCACTGGTCTTAAACTGGAAAAGTTCAGTCTGACCAATTCAACATCAAATGCTTTTGTCAACACAAAAGTTGATGGATTTGTGTATTATGCCGATTATTCATTCACCAACTACTTTGATTTCACAACCGAAAAAGTCCTCTATATAGCAGAGTTTACAGTCCTTAGTGGCGGTGACTATACGGTTGAAAACACTTGGGAAGTAATAGATGACAAAGATAGCGTCAGTATTGTAGATGGGGATTTTTGTGACGAAAGCAGGTTATCTTGCCGGTCTGAAACTGCTGTTGTTCAGTACACCGTAACATTTAAAAACTACGATGGCACAGTAATCAGCACAGAAAAATATAATGACGGCGAAACAGTAGTGGTTCCAACAGAAATTCCTGTTAAACCAGCTGATAAGCAATATACATACTCCTTCAGTGGATGGGATAAGGAAGTTGCACAGACAGTAAACGCAGATGCAACCTACACAGCTGTATTCACAGGAACACTGAATAAGTATTCCGTAAGCGTTTCATATGTAAACGGTACAGTAACAGGCTGTCCAACAGATGCAGTTGACTACGGTACATCTGTAACCCTTAAAGCAAAAGCGGATGAGGGATACACATTTGCAGGTTTCTATGTTGGCGTTACAAGGGTATCAACCACTTCAACCTACACATTCACAGTAACCGAAAACACAGATGTAGTTGCAAAGTTCACCCAGAATCCTGTTTCCGAGCTTAGTGTTTCGGTTTCAGGCGGAACAAGACTTAAGGTAAAGCTTGGCTCCAACGGTGTGGAAACAACACAATCTACAACCTACAAAAATCAGAATGTCAGAACGGGTCAGTACGTAACCCTCACCCCAACAGGTAACAGCGGATACGACTTCCTGTACTGGATTAACGATTCCGGCAAGATTGTAGCATATTCAGAGGCATACACATTTATGTTTACAGGAAAAATAAGCCTGACAGCTGTATATTCATATGTTAGTGACGGTGTTGTAACATTTATGAGTGGATATAATCAGATTAATTCCTCAATGTGCTACAGCAGTGCAGATGAAATTTCTCTGCCAACACCTTACGGAAAGTCAGGATATACATTTAAATTCTGGTCAATTGATGGAACTACAGAGTGTACTGCAAATGACATATATACAGCATCTCAAAATGGTAATGTAACTGTTAAGGCTGTTTATGAGTTAGAAGAGGTTTACTACAACCTAAAAGTCAACGGCGGTACAATCGTTTCTGTTGATGACGATACAACAGATGCAGGAAACACAACAGGCTCATATAGGAGTATTAATGCCATTAAGGTACAAGCAAATGAGGCTGAAGAAGGAAAGAAGTTTGCATATTGGGAAGACCAGAACGGAAAGATTTTGGCATATTCAGATA
>JBJEPA010000256.1:0-3974 GCA_051880995.1 Ruminococcus sp. | reverse complement strand
TCCTGAAAAACAAGCTTATCCTTTGATGCAAAAACCTTTCCAAAGGAATTTTTATACACTCCGCAGGACGCAATATATGTTGTTTCCTTTGGCTTTGTTGTCTTTGCAAAAGCTGTTGTCGGTAACAGAGCAAATGATGAAAGTAGAATTATTGACGATAGTATTAATGATATTATTTTTTTCATAGTAAAACCTCATTTCTTTATTTAATATTCTAAATAAGAATTAATACTCCATTGGTTTATCCTCCCGATTATAAAATTTATCCTTTAACTATATACAACAATAAAAATTCAAAAAATGGGACAGATTTTTGAAAAAAATTTTAAATATTTAAAAAAATACTGCCACAAATGATTTTTGCCATTTGTGACAGTATAATAGAACTGATTTATATTTTCACAGTAATCCTCGTACCCTTGCCTACTTCGCTTTCTACACTGAGCGTACCCTTGTGGTACTCCACACCGTGCTTTACTATGGAAAGTCCAAGGCCTGTTCCGCCGATTTCCTTGCTGTGGCTTTTATCAACTCGGTAGAACCTTTCAAATACTCTGCTTTTATCCTCCTTGCTGATGCCGATGCCTGTGTCCTCAACAATAAGGGTAGCCTTGCCGTCAACAGGGGCAACTGTTACCGTAACGCTTCCGCCCTCCCTGTTGTACTTTATAGCATTATCTACAAGGTTATACACAATCTCGCTTAGTACGGTTGGCACGCCCTTAAGCATTGTCTTTTCACCGTACAACTTAAGGCTTACCTTGCTGTTTGATGCAATAGGGTCAAGGGTGTCCTCCACATCCTTTGCAATTTCGTACAGGTCAACATCCTGTGTTTCCATCACAATGGATTTGTCGTCCAGCTTTGATAGCTTGATAATGTCGTTAACAAGGGTGATGAGCCTGTTTGCCTCTTTTGTGATGTTTCCCGCAAAGTGGGTGACGGTTTCCTTTGGGGTGTTTTCGTTACCCAGAATTTCGGCAGATGCAAGAATGGCGGTAAGTGGGGTTTTCAGCTCGTGGCTCACATTGGCGCTGAATTCTCTCCTGAGGACTTCCCTCTGGTGCTTTTCGGTGACATCAAGAATAACGGCTACTGCGCCCTTCACCTTGCCCTCAAGGACAACAGGGTTGCAGTACACGCTGAGGTATCTGTCACCAAAGGAAAGTACCTCCGACATATGGGTGCCGTGAATTGCCAAGGAAATATCCTTTAGGAAACTGCTGTCCACGCCTAAATCCTCAAGGTATTCCCCACGGGGACTGCTTACACCAAGGAGCTTTTCGGCACTTTTGTTGTGGGACAGGATTTTCCCCTGCAAATCAACAATCAAAAGTCCCTCTTTCATATTTCCTGTTATGGTGTTAAACTCCGCCTGGGTCTGCTTTAACTCCTTAATCTGCTCTCTGATAACCCTGTTTTGGTGGCTTATCTTCTGCACAAGAGGGGTGATTTCATCGTAGGTTTCAACAGTATTGATGTTTTCTAAATCAAGCTGATTTATAGGCATTACTATCTTTTTTGACGCAAAATATGCTATGACATAGGAAAGCACCAAAGCCAGAATTATTACAATGGCAAGGGGCTGGAACATATTGAAAAGCAAAATCCATACGGAATACTGGTTGGTGGAAACACGGATGATGGTTTTGTCGGGAAGTAGCTTTGCGTAGTACATTGTCCTTTCCGACAAAGTGCTTGAATAACGAACGGTTTCTCCCTCTCCGTTTTTAACAGCCTCCTTGATTTCCTCACGGTTAAGGTGGTTTTCCATTTTGTCGGCGGTAGCGTCTGTGTCAAACTTTACACTTCCGTCGCTGTCAATCCATGTGATTCGCTCGTCGTCAGAAATATCTATGGACTTAAGGTAGTCAACCCCCTCTCTCTCCACTCCTGCGGAGATTGTGCTAATCTGATGATGTAGCTGTTTCATCAGCTCGTCACCGTAAAAGTTGTACATTACCCCAACGATGATTACAATGGTTGACACCAGCACAGCTATACATCCCAGAAATATATTCTTAAAGATTTTTTTGGTCATTACTATTCACCTATCTTATAACCAAAGCCACGGACAGTTTCTATCATATCGCCACATTCCCCCAGCTTTGTTCTAAGGGTTCTGATGTGAACATCAACAGTTCTGTTTTCTCCGTCAAATTCGTAACCCCAAATTTTGTTAAGGAGCTTTTCTCTTGAAAAAACCACACCTTTGTTCTGCATAAGGAGAAGTAGCAAATGGTACTCCTTGTAGGTCAGCACAACATTTTTGCCGTTTGCTGTAACAATGTGCTTTTCGGGATTGATGGACAGGTTGCCCACAGTTATTTCCTCAGGCTCCTTGGGCTTTGAGGTTCGTCTTAAAAGTGCCCTTATCCTTGAAACAAGCTCAAGCATACTGAAAGGCTTTGTCATATAATCGTCAGCACCGCTGTCAAGACCAATAACCTTGTCATACTCTGCGTCCTTTGCTGTGACCATAATAACAGGAATATTTGCGGTATCGCTGTTTTTGCGGATTTTGCGTAGGATAGAAAGACCGTCCTCCTCAGGGAGCATAATATCAAGGAGAATAAGGTCCGGAGTTTGTTCTTTCATGGCGCTCCAAAACTCTGACGGACGGTCAAAGCCCTTCACATCAAATCCGCTGTTTTTTAATGAATAATAAACTGCTTCGTTTATACTTTTATCGTCTTCAATGAAGTAAATCAAAATATCATCTCCATATTAAATAAACACTAAAAAAATACAATTAAATCAGTGTTCACTTAGTATTGTATCACTAATTGGTTAAATAGAAAGTCACTGAATGTTAAATTTAGGTTAAATCTTCACCTTTTACGAGAAAAATACTACAACACTACATTATATTTTTAAGTAATCCTTGTCAATACCCCAATGTCATTAGGGAAGCACTATAAATAATTTATAACATATTGGTGTTGTTATGAACACTACTTCCTTGTCATTCTGAACAAAGTGAAGAATCTTAAAGAAAAGCAGTAGTTTATAAATCAAAACTATTAGGTCATATAAAAGTATGAATTAATAAAGCCTCCATCGGATGAGGGAGGGGGACCGCTTGCGGTGGAAGGAGCGAAAAAGTGTTCTCTTTATCCCATTTTGTCTTTAGATGATAGTTTGGTTATATGTTCTGACTTAAACTTAAACATCTAAAGACATACCAAGATATATTGACTACTTTTTCACTCCCTCAGTCGCCTTTGGCGACAGCTCCCTCATCCGATGGAGCCTTTTGTTGTCAATACCCAAAGTAAAATTGACATCAACCTCACAAAATGATATGCTTTATCGGAATGAAAACCTATGACGATTGGGAGGAAATATGAAAATTCGCAATCCCTTTAAAGGACTTTCAAAAACACAATGGATAATTTATCTTTTTTCCTTAACTGTTGTTACAGTGTCCTCGATTTTGGGAGGAGTTCAGGGACTCCCCTCTGTTATTGCCTCGGCTTTGGGAGTGACTTCCCTGATTTTTACAGCTAAAGGTGATGTTTTCGGTCCGTTACTAATGGTGATTTTCAGCATTATGTACGGTGTAATATCCTATTCATACGCATATTACGGTGAGGTTATCACCTATCTTGGTATGACCGCACCAATTTCGGCTGTATCGGTTTTTACTTGGCTGAAAAATCCCTACAAGGCAGGAAAGCCGGAGGTGAAGGTTGCAAAGCTGAAAAAAATCCATATTCTGAACCTCACCCTGCTGACCTTTACTGTAACATTTGTATTCTACTTTATACTCCTGTATTTCAACACTGCAAATATGTTTTTCAGCACCATTTCAATCGCCACCAGCTTTTTTGCCGTGGGACTGACAACATTAAGAAGTCCCTATTATGCCATAGCCTATGGGCTGAATGATGTGGTGCTGATTATTCTATGGTGCTTTGCCTCATTTGAGGACAAAGCCTACATTTCAATGATTGTATGCTTTGTTATGTTCC
>JBJEPA010000255.1:0-16527 GCA_051880995.1 Ruminococcus sp. | reverse complement strand
AATCCCTTTCAAAACAAGAAGTCGCCTTGAATTCAATTTTTCTTCCGTCTTTTGGATCGGTTGCATCACCGATTTCTTTACCCCTATTCCATTCAAACCCTAAACAATAACAACCCATTGGTTCACTAATAGCATCAGGCATATTGATGCCACGATGACTATTGTTTTTTATGTATGTGTTAAGATCTTTCCACTTGAAATAAGCATTACAAGTTTCGTCAATCCTAGCGTCATCAATAATTATACGACCGAATTTGTTGTAACTTGGCATATTCACACCATAAGGAGAGTTTTATCTCTACTAATATATTATCATAATTTCTTTTGTAAAACAACGGAAAATACAATATTTGTTCAAGGCGTTTTCTAAATGTAGTTGAATTTCCATTTTCGTTGTGATATACTCTTATACAACAAACTTAATATGAATATGAGCAAGGGAAATACGGTGAAAGTCCGTTGCAACTTCCATTACTGTGATTTTTTCGTAAAACTCTATTCCGTAAATTAAGCCAGATAACTTGTCGTGTTCAAAGGTTCATACTAAACTCTGTTTGAAAAGTAGAATAGATTTGCGAGCAGATTTTTTGATTGGCGAACAAGATTCCACAGCAAGGCTTGTTGCCTTGGGAGGACAGCTTGTGAAGCCAAGCGGAAAATATGCCGCAAAGATATCTGCTTTTTAAATAGGGTTTAGTATGGTTTAGCTTTTGGGTAAGAAGAGTGACCGTATTTGCATAGCATAGCTATGTCTTTTTGTGTTGTGCATTTTGGTTTCTCCTTGCCCTTGGCAAGGAGATTTTTTATTTTGAGGTGAAAGAGAATGAAAAAGCTGATTTCATTAGTACTTGCAGTTATGATGATTTTTTCTGCAAGTGCAACATTCAGTGCAGAGGATGCAAAGGAATTTGACGGTTATGTTTATATGACTGTTGAAAAGCTTACCTTGGGTCAGGGCTTTGTGATTGAGCCTGTAAAGGTTGGTTACTACAAGGAGGACACTCTTGGTGACATAGCCGAGAGATGCCTTGGCGACAAAAGCACCTTTAAGGGTGATATTTCCCAGTATTACCTTGAGGGGGTCATTGACGGAGGAAATCCTCAGAATTGGAGTAAAAATGACATTCCAACTGACATCTACAACAAGCTGACGCAGTCAGGTGAAGAAATCACAGACAGGGCAGAGGACAGTATTCTCCAGTCATATGATTTTACCCAATACGGCGGATGGATGTTCACAGTGGATAACACAGGAACAAATGCCGGTGCCGGGTCTATAAAATTAGGTGACGACAGCTCCACAGGATATTGCTATGAGGAGGGAAGTGTAATTCGTTTGCAATATTCCCTTTACGGCTACGGTGAGGATATTGGTATAAGCTACGGTTATATGCCTTTTGAAACAACAAACTCCTTTGCCGACAGAACAAAGCTTATCGCCTATGTTTCAGAGATAAAGAGTAATGACGAAACAGAAAAGTACGGCGAAGCCTACAACAACGCCCTCAGCCTTTTAAGTAAATGGGATATTACAGAGGAAGAGATTAAATCTGCTGTTGCATCCCTTGATGAGGTCGGTAAAATATCTTCACCTGATGAGGCTGAGGATACCCGCAATATTCAATGGAACGGCGCAATGAACAGCTTTAAAAACGGCAACCAAGTTACAAACACACCTGTTGTGAAAAATGAGCCGGAAGAAAAGTGGTCATATGCTCTTAACAGAGAGGTAGGCTCCTGGGGCTATTACTATGCAGGTCAAACCGTAATTGTTGACAATTACCTCTACGCTACAGGAGGTGGCAAGCTCCACAGAGTGGATATTGAAACAGGTGAGGGTGAGGCTGTTGCCACAGCAGGCTCTTCCGACTTTTACTACGACTATATGGCTTACGGCGGTGGAATGCTGTTTGTTGCAACAAGCAGTTCAATAGAGGTCTTTGACATAGACACATTAAAATCCCTTGGCAAGGTGTCAGGAAAATTCAACCAGTACCACCCTGTCCAGTACAACAAGGGGTATGTGATTTGTAACGGAAATATTTTTAAGGTGAATAAGGATTCCGAAAATATCCTTGAAAGAGTGGGAGAAGGCACAATAGGCGGTGACGCTTTTTGCTGGTCACAGGGCGCATTTGTGGGTGATTACTTCTATGTTGTGGCAACCAAAAATATATATTGTGTAGATTACAAGACAAATACTGTTGCCTACAGCTATGAGTACGATTCAGACAGAACAACCTCCTACAACATCGGCGGTCAGGCTTCCTATGACGAAACCACAGGATACCTCTACTGGGCGTCCTACAAGCAGAACAATCTTCACGCAATCAAGATTAACAATGACGGAAGTCTTGACACTTCCTCCTACACATCAGCCGACATCGGTCAGATGAGCGTTTGCCCTCCTGTTGTTTATAACAACCGAATTTATGTTGCGGGTCAAAGCGGTGTTATCACCGTTATTAACGGCGACACCACAAGTGACGAATTTTTGTCCGTAATTTACAAAACGGATAATTCAGTTGGCAAAATCCAGTCAAATCCAATCCTTTCAACAGCATACGAAAGCGAAACCGGCAATGTTTACATCTATGTTCAAGGCTACAAAAACCCGGGGAATATTTATTACCTTGAGGACAACAGCGAAAAAACTTCCGGTGAGCTTACACTTCTTACAAGTCTTATAACCACAGGCTCATCAGCCTATGCCTTTGAACAGATTGCAATAGACAAGGACGGCTGTATTTATTTCTATAACGAAGAGGGTTACCTCTATTGCTACGGAGAAAAGGAGCGCCATGCCTTTAAGAATTGCACAGCTAAATTAGACGGCACTCACACCAAGGCTTGTGATAAGTGCGGAAGAGAAGAGGTTGAGGATTGCTCCTTTACCAACGGCATATGCACGGACTGTCAGTGTCACATTGAAGAGGGCATTTACGGTGATGTAAATATGGATGGTGTTGTTGATGTTCGTGACGCAGTTGCTCTGCAAAAGTATTGTGTTAGGATTGAACAGCTTATCGACACACAGAAATTCCTCTCTCTCTTTGACAACAGGGAGGATATTTCAATCAAGTCTGTAACCCTCATTCAGAAATTTGTGGGGGAAGTTCTTAAGGATACCTCTATCGGTACAAAAGCCACAAGATATTATATATAAGAAAAATTACTGATGCTCTGTTTTTGAGCGTCAGTAATTTGCATATATATCAATTATAATTTATAATAATCATAAGTTCCCAGACATCACTACAGGAGAATTTTTATGGAAACAAAGCTGACAAGAGAAGATTGCATTGAACTGATAAAGAAAAAGTATGACGAAAAGGGAAGAATTCCGGAAAAGTCGGATTTTTCCGACTTTCAGGTAATGATGATAAAATCCCACTTAGGTCCTTGGCCAAGGGCAATGGAAAGTGCAGGAGTAAAGCCCCCCAGAAGTGACGATAAACTCCAAAAAAAGAGAGAAAAGCGACTTCGTGCAAAGCAGAGAAAGGCAGAATTTAAGAATAATGTATAGATTATATATCAGAAAGCTCACCAAAGCTGTTTCTTGCCTTTGTATTTTGATTTCACTGATATTTTCTGTCCCTTTTACAACAACATCTTTTTCTGCTTCTTCTAAGGAAAATACCTGTTATGAACAAACAGGTACTCTTCTTGCCTCACAAACTCCCCAAGGAGTTTCTTCCATTGGGGGAGAATGGCTTGTAATCGGTCTTGCAAGGGGTAACTGTTCGGTTACTAAAAATTATTTCTCCGATTATAAGGAAAAGGTAACTGAAATTATAAAAGAAAAAGACGGTGTGCTTTCCTCTTCAAAATATTCCGAGTATTCCCGTGTCGTCCTTGCTCTGACTTCAATAGGTGAAGATGTAACAGATGTTGGAGGTTACAACCTGTTGTCGTACCTGTCAGACTTTTCAAAGGTTAAAAGACAGGGGATAAATGGGCCTGTCTGGGCACTTATTGCCCTTGACAGCAACGATTATGCAATCCCCAAAGGTGAAAGCACTGACACCACCACAAGGGAAAAGCTGATTGACTACATACTGGGCAAGGAGTTGTCCTCCGGCGGTTGGACCATGGCGGGGAATACCCCTGACCCTGATGTAACAGCTATGACTATTACAGCCTTGTCAAAATATTATAATTCTAATAAAGAAGTAAAAAATGCTGTTGATAAGGGAATTACTGTTTTGTCAGATATTCAAAAGTCAAGCGGTAATTTTTCAAGCGGTGGTGTGGTTAATTGTGAAAGTGTTGCACAGGTAATTGTAGGTTTGTCCTCATTAGGAATAAATCCCGATACAGACAAGAGATTTATTTGCGACGGAAAATCCCTTGTGGATGTGCTTTTGAATTTTTCAGTAAGTGGCGGAGGCTTTGCCCATCAAAAGGGTGGGGAATACAACCAAATGGCAACGGAGCAGGGCTTTTATGCTCTTGTGGCTTACAACAGGTTTTTGTCAGACAAAACCTCTCTTTTTGATATGACAGATGTTTTTAAAAGCGGTAATTCCTCCGGTGATAGCAAAACCACTCCTAATAATTCCAATCAAAACAGTGCGAAGAATACATCAAATAACAACAGCGAAAACAGCAAAAGTGATTCTTTGTCAAAAAGCAAAAACAGCGGAGTAAATTCATCGGTTAGCAACACAGCAAAAACCGGAACAAATCAGGAAAGTGAAAAAGACGGGAATGATGTAAACTTAAATAGTACTAACGCAGTTTCTGAAGAAAAATCAAATGATAAAAATACAGAAAGCACTTCATCAAAAAAAGAAAAAAGCAAGGATGAAAAAGTAGCAGAAACTTCTGGAAATTCATTGCAAAATGAAGAACAGTCAAACTCCTTAGATGAAAATTCAAACCAACAAAATAACGAGAAAAAGCAGGACAAAGACAGCGGTATTATAATTTACATTATTATTGGTGTAGCAATTCTCCTTGCTGTGGCTGTTGCGGTATTTATAGTAATGAAAAAGAGAAAAAAAGTAGTTAAGGGTGAAAAGTAGTGAAAAAGGATATACTTGCAATTTTTGCAGGGGTGATTGTTGTCGTTATCCTTATAATGGGTACGGACTTTCAGTCAGTTGAAGAATATTACCGCACCCATCCTGACTATATTCCTCTCAACAGCGAAAAGGTTACTGTGACAATAGAATGTAAAACTATCCTTGACAATATGGAAAAACTTGAAGATGGTCTTGAAAAGTATGTTCCAAAGGACGGAATTATACTGAAAAAGACGGAATTTGCCCTAAAGGATAACGACACAGTATTTGATGTTTTAGTGAGGGCAACACAGTACAAAAAAATACACATGGAGTACCAGGGAGCCGACCTCAACCAATACGGCTCGGTGTATATTGAGGGAATAAATCATCTTTATGAATTTTCTTGTGGGGAATTATCAGGCTGGGTGTATTCGGTGAACAACACCTTTCCAAGCCATGGATGTTCTTCCTACACCCTAAAAGATGGTGACGATATAGTGTGGTCATATACCTGTGACTTAGGAAGAGATATTGGTGCAGAACTCAGGGAGGAACAAAATGGAAAGTAATAAATTAAAAAGTTTTTCTTCTCTCCATCCACTTGTGCTGATGGTGTATTTCCTCACAATTCTGGTTGTTTCTATGTTCAGCACAAACCCTATACTACTGTTCCTGTCCCTTGTTGGGGGAATGATGTTTTTTGGTATGATGAACAGCAAAAAAGCCTTTTTATCCGATTTAGCTTTTTACATACCAATGTTTTTGCTTATTGCAATTATCAATCCAATTTTCTCCCACAATGGGGTAACGCCCCTGTTTTTTATGAACGGCAACCCCGTTACCCTGGAGACTATACTCTACGGCGGTAACATCGCTCTAATGCTGTTGGCGGTTGTTTATTGGTGCAAGTGTTACAGCGAAATTATGACAACAGATAAGTTCTTATTTTTGTTTGGAAAACTAATTCCAAAGCTTGCCCTTGTGCTTTCTATGGCGCTAAGGTTTATACCCCTTTTCAGAGAAAAGCACAGGGAGTTTCGTATGGTGCAAAGTGCCTCTGGACTTTATGACCAAAAGGGATTTGTCAACAATATTTTGTGTGAATTAAAGGTGTTTTCCGCCCTTGTAACTTGGTCACTTGAAAATTCCGTTGACACAGCATCATCAATGAAGGCAAGGGGTTACGGACTAAAGGGAAGAACCCACTTTTCTATGTATAAATTCCGCAAAAGGGATGGACTGATGCTAACCCTTAATCTAATTCTCTTTTCCGTTGTAGCTGTCGGAATGGCAGGGGGATTTGTTGACTTTTCCTTTTATCCATTTGTAACGGAGATAAAGACAGGAGTTTTTCAGATTATAGTGTATATTTCAATGGGCATAATGTCCCTGTTACCCTTTATAACAGAACTATGGGAGGTGATTGTGTGGAAATACTCAATGTTAAGAATTTAAGCTTTACTTACCCAGAAAGTGAAACTAAGGCGATAGATAACATAAGTTTTTCTATAAAAAGCGGAGAATTTGTGGTGGTGTGTGGTGAGTCCGGTAGCGGAAAAACCACCCTGCTGAAAATGCTAAAAAGAGAAATCACCCCCCACGGCACAAAGTCTGGAGAAGTGCTTTTTAACGGTGAAAGCGTTGACACTATGGACGAAAGGGAATCAGCCAAGAAAATCGGCTTTGTCTTTCAAAAGCCGGAACAGCAGATTGTCACCGACAAGGTGTGGCACGAGCTTGCCTTTGGCCTTGAAAGCCTTGGTTACGACTCCGATTTTATCCGTCTGCGTGTTGGTGAGATGGCAAACTATTTTGGCATAAACCATATGTTCCGCAGTAAAACACAGGAGCTTTCCGGTGGACAGAAACAGCTGATGAACCTTGCGTCTGTTATGGCTATGTCCCCACAGGTTTTAATCCTTGACGAGCCAACCTCACAGCTTGACCCCATAACAGCAAACGACTTTATCACCACCCTAAAAAAGCTTAACAACGAACTGGGTATTACCGTAATAATCATTGAACACAGACTCCAAGAGGTTTTCCCCATAGCCGACAAGGTAATGGTGCTTGAAAAGGGGAAAATGATAACCTTTGATACCCCAAAAAAGGTGTGTCAGGCACTAAAGGGCCACCCAATCTCAGCAGGATTTCCCTCAGCGGTGAGAATTTGGCAGGGTGCAAAAATCGGCGGAGAATGTCCTCTCACAGTAAAAGAGGGTAGGAATTTTATCAACGATAATTTCCCTGAAAGAAAAATAGAAATAGAAGAGCCTGCCCTTGACCCAAGTATTCAACTTGAACTAAAAGAAGTGTTTTTCAGATATGAAAAAGGCTCAAATGATGTCCTTAGAGGAACAACACTCAAGGTGCATAAGGGTGAGCATTACTGCCTCCTTGGTGGGAACGGAAGTGGCAAAACTACAACCCTGAAAATTCTTGCAGGCATTATTAAACCATACCGTGGTAAAGTATTTATAAATGGGAAAAAAACAGCCAGACTGAACACAGAGCAGTTTAACCGACTAGGGGTTGCGTTGCTCCCTCAAAATCCCGAAACAGTATTTTTAAAGTCAAGCGTCATTGAGGACTATAAAACACTGTGTAAGGTGAAAAATATTCCTGAAAATGAGTGGGAAAACAGGATAAAAAACATTGCAAATCAACTTGGTGTTTCCCATTTGCTGAACAAGCATCCCTACGACCTTAGTGGCGGAGAAGTTCAAAAGTGCGCCTTGTGCAAAATTCTCCTTTCAAAGCCTGATGTTCTTCTTCTTGACGAGCCAACAAAGGGCATAGATGCCTACGGAAAAGAAGGTCTGATGCAAATTCTCAAAGGTATAAAGTCACTTGGTGTAACAATAGTAACAGTTACCCACGATGTGGAGTTTGCCGCCTGTGTTGCTGACAGGTGCGGACTTTTCTTTGACGGCGAGGTGCTTTCTTCCTCATCTCCAAGAGAATTTTTCTCTGCCAACGACTTTTACACAACATCAGCAAGCAGGATTTCCCGTGACAGATTCCAAAATGCAGTAACTGTTGATGATGTGTTGTCGCTGATAGGAGGGGGAAATGAGTAAAAAGATTATTAAACTCACTATCTTCTGTTTATTGATTCCCCTTGTGGTGGTTTTGGGAGTGGTGATTTTTAAGGACAGGGCATATTCATGGATATATCTTTGTGTTGCGGGGATTTCCTGCATTCCCCTTTTTATCTCCTTTGAAAAGGGGCATTCAAACACCACACTCCTTGTTGTACTGGCGGTGATGATTGCCCTTTCGGTAGCAGGCAGATTTATATTTTCCTTTTTACCTCACTTCAAGCCTGTCACAGCAATGGTGGTGATAACCGGAATATACCTTGGATATGAGTGCGGTTTTGTGTGCGGTGCATTTACAGCGGTGATTTCCAACTTTATTTTTGGTCAAGGCCCTTGGACACCATTCCAAATGTTTTCTTGGGGAATTATCGGACTGCTTGCCGGACTTATCAGTAAATATATTGTTGACAACAAGGTACTCCTTTTAATATACGGAGGACTTTCAGGAATACTGTATTCACTCCTAATGGATGTTTGGACAACCTTTTGGTATGACGGAACTTTTAATGTTTTAAGATTTTTTGCTAATGTGGCAACAGCATTGCCTGTGACTGTAAGCTATGTTGTTTCAAACATAATTTTCCTGTTGGTGCTGATAAAGCCCTTTGGCGAAAAGCTGAAAAGGATAAAAACAAAATACGGAATATAAATGCTCCTACGGGGGCATTTTTTGTTGTATAAAACTATTGACAATATACCCCATAGGGGTATATAATACAGAAAAAGGAGTGTTTACTGTGGAGGAAATGTGTTGCAAAAAAACCAAAGTGAGAACTGATGAAGAATACAAAAAGCTGATTAACAGGCTTAACAGAATAGAGGGGCAAATCCGTGGAATTAAAGGTATGGTGGAAAAGAATGCCTATTGTACAGACATCCTAATTCAGGTGTCAGCGGTGAACTCCGCCCTTAATTCCTTTAACAAGGAGCTACTTGCAAATCACATCAAAACCTGTGTTGCAAGGGATATTCGACTTGGTAAAGAGGATACTATTGATGAGCTTGTGCTTACTTTGCAAAAACTGATGAAGTAGGGTGGTGTGTTTTTGAAAAAATATAATGTATCTGGTATGAGCTGTGCCTCTTGCAGTGCAAGGGTTGAAAAGGCGGTGAAAAAGCTTGATGGAGTAAATTCCTGCGCTGTAAACCTACTTACAAACTCAATGATTGTTGAGGGTGATGTTGCATCTCAAACAGTAATAAAGGCGGTTGAGGATGCAGGCTACAGTGCAAGTTTGGTTGATAATTCTAATAGAGAAAATAAAAAGTCTAATGAGAAAACAAGTGAGGATAGTGAGATAAAAAGCCTAAAACTAAGACTGTTTTCTTCCATTGGCTTCTTGCTTGTCCTTATGTATATCTCAATGGGGCATATGATGTGGGATTTTCCTGTTCCAAAGCTTTTAGGAGAAAACCACCTTGCTTTGGCACTATTACAGTTGCTTTTGACAGGGTTTATTATGGTGATAAACCAGCGATTTTTTGTAAGCGGTTTCAAGGGGATTATGCACAAATCTCCTAATATGGACACCCTTGTTGCCTTAGGTGCAGGGTCAGCATTTGTATATAGTACCTATGTGCTTTTTGCAATGACTAATTCAGCTGTGAACGGTGACCATAGCGGAGTTATGGAGTATTCACACAACCTGTACTTTGAATCGGCGGGAATGATACTTACCCTTATAACCTTGGGTAAAATGCTTGAATCCTATTCCAAAGGAAAAACCACCAATGCCCTCAAAGGTCTTATGAGCCTTGCACCCAAAATTGCAACTGTTATTAGGAACGGAGAAAATGTCACAGTTCTTGTGGAGCAGGTTTTACGGGATGATGTTTTTGTTGTAAAACCGGGAGAGAGCATTCCTGTTGACGGAGTTGTAATTGAGGGAAACAGCGCAGTAAACGAATCCGCCCTGACAGGGGAAAGCATACCTGTCGATAAAGGGATGGGTGACAGCGTTTCAAGCGGAACAATAAATCAGTCTGGATTTATTAAGTGCAGGGCGACTAAGGTGGGGGAGGACACAACACTTTCCCAAATTATCAAAATGGTAAGTGATGCCTCAGCCACAAAGGCACCTGTTGCAAAGATTGCTGACAAAGTTTCGGGTGTGTTTGTGCCCATAGTTATAGCCATTGCAGTTGTCACAACGGTGGTGTGGATTGCCCTTGGCAACTCCTTTGGCTTTGCCCTTGCAAGGGGTATTTCTGTTTTAGTAATAAGCTGTCCCTGTGCCTTGGGACTTGCTACTCCTGTCGCCATTATGGTTGGTTCGGGAGTTGGAGCGAAAAATGGAATTTTGTTTAAAACAGCCGAGTCCCTTGAAAACGCAGGAAAAACAGATTACGTCCTCCTTGACAAAACAGGAACAATCACAAGTGGTGAGCCTGTGGTTACAGATATAATTCCTTGTGAGAATATTAGTGACGAGCAACTACTGACTTTTGCCTGTTCTCTTGAAGAAAAGAGCGAGCATCCCCTTGCCAAAGCAATTACAAAAAAAGCTGAGAAAAAGGGTGTTTCGTCACTAAAAGTCGATGATTTTAAGGCTTTAGTGGGAAGTGGAGTAGAGGGAATTATTGACGGTGAAAAATCCGTCGGTGGTAGTGTTGATTATATTTCTTCACAATGTAAAGTTGATGATGAGATATTAAGCAAAGCAAATGACCTTTCTAATGATGGAAAAACTCCTCTCCTTTTTGCAAAGGACAATAAAGTATTGGGCATAATTGCTGTTGCCGATGTGATAAAAGAGGACAGCCCAAAGGCTGTACAGGAACTTAAAAATATGGGCATACAGGTAGTTATGCTCACAGGTGACAACGAAAAAACTGCCCGTTCAATCGGCAAAAAAGCAGGAGTTGACAGCGTTATCGCAGGTGTACTCCCCGACGGTAAGGAAAAGGCAGTGCTTGACTTAAAGAATAAGGGGAGAGTTGCCATGGTGGGTGACGGAATAAACGACGCACCGGCTCTAACCCAAGCAGATGTGGGCATAGCCATTGGAGCCGGAACAGATGTTGCAATAGATGCCGCAGATGTTGTTCTGATGAAAAGTTCCCTCACAGATGTTTCTGCATCAATAAGGCTAAGCCGTGAAACCCTTAGAAACATTCATCAAAACCTGTTCTGGGCATTTATCTATAATATAGTAGGAATTCCTCTGGCTGCAGGTGTGTGGATTCCTGTGTTCGGTTGGACACTAAGCCCAATGTTTGGGGCATTTGCAATGAGCCTTTCCAGCTTTTGCGTTGTAACAAATGCCCTAAGACTTAATCTGGTAAATATCCGCAAGGATAAGAAATATAAGAAATCTAAAAATATTAAGGAAAAGGAGAAAAATACTATTACAAAAACACTTAATATAAAAGGTATGATGTGCCCTCATTGTGAGGCAACAGTTAAAAAGACATTGGAGGATATTGACGGAGTGATTTCTGCCGAAGTAAGCCACCTCTCCGGAACAGCAATAGTGACTCTTGAGTTTGATGTGTCCGAAAACATTTTGAAAAAAGCTGTTACCGACAAGGGATACGAGGTTTTATAAGCATTTGGGATGGCAAAGCCATCCCTTTATTATTTGCACAACCAATAGACAAAAGAGGTGTTTTATACATTGTAAAAAATAAAAAATATGGTATAATTATGTTTCATTCAAGGATACTACTGTAAGGTCTTTGAATGTGAATATATACCAATGTTTTTAGTAAGATTGGTATAGCTTTTAGAAAGAGAGAATTTTTGGAGGTGTAATATGCTTCAAATCAAAAACATCAGCAAAAAATATGTCACAGGAACTCTTGTTCAGCAGGCACTTAACGATGTCAGCTTAACCCTGCGTGATAACGAATTTGTTGCTGTGCTTGGACCCAGTGGTTCAGGAAAAACCACACTCCTGAATGTTATTGGTGGTCTTGACAGATACGACAGCGGTGACCTTATCATCAACGGAATTTCCACAAAAAAATATAAGGATAGAGATTGGGATTCATACCGCAACCACACAATCGGTTTTGTTTTTCAAAGCTACAACCTGATTCCACATCAGTCAGTTTTGTCAAATGTTGAGCTTGCCCTTACTATTTCGGGTATCTCCAAATCAGAGAGAAAAAAGAGAGCAACAGAAGCACTCACTAAAGTTGGACTCGGCGATCAGCTTCACAAAAAGCCTAACCAGATGTCCGGTGGACAGATGCAAAGGGTTGCCATAGCAAGAGCCTTGGTGAATGACCCGGATATTCTCCTTGCCGATGAACCAACAGGAGCCCTTGACACAGAAACCAGCATTCAGGTTATGGATTTGCTGAAAGAGGTGGCAAAGGACAGGCTTGTTGTTATGGTTACCCATAACCCCGAGCTTGCAAATCAGTATGCAAACAGAATTGTAAGGCTTCGTGACGGAAAAATCATTGACGACACAAACCCTTACACAGTTGATGAAGAAAAGCTTGAGAAACCTAAACACAAAAATATGGGTAAGTCCTCAATGTCCTTCTTCACTTCAATTGCACTTAGCTTTAATAACCTGCGTACCAAAAAGGGAAGAACTCTCCTTACCTCATTTGCAGGCTCAATAGGTATCATAGGAATTGCCCTTATTCTTGCACTTTCAAACGGCGTTAACACTTACATTGAAGATGTGCAAAAGGATACAATGACCTCATATCCTATTACAGTAAATGCCCAGAGTATGGATTTGACAAGTGTTATGAACGATGGTCAGCAAAAAGCAAGGGACAAAGCAGATGTTGACCACAAGCGTGACAAGGTTTACACAAATGGTGCAGATTTGGAGATGACCTCCAGCGTTACAAACAGTATCACAAAAAATAACCTGACAAAGTTCAAGAAATATATTGATGACAAGGACAGCGAAATCAATCAGTACATAGGTGAAAACGGTGTTGTTTATTCCTATGATACATCCTTTGGTGTGTATTCCTATGACCCGGAGGGTGAGCTTGTTAATTCTGACGGAAGTACCCTTGCTACTGAAAAGAATAAGTCATCTTCTATGTATGGTATTTCACAGATGAGCAATATGAGTAGTATGAGCAGTATGGGTGATGCAAGTGATATGAGTAGCTTGATGGGCAAACAAAACAACAATTTTGAAGAGATAATGCCCGGAAGTAACGGTGAACTTGTAAGCCCTGCTATCAAGGAAAATTATGACCTTGTTTACGGAAGTTATCCCGAAAAGTACAACGAGGTTGTACTTGTGCTTGACACAAACAACGAAATCCATTCCACAGTTCTCTATAAGTTGGGACTACTCCCAACAGAGGAATACAGAGATTATATGGATAGAATAGAGTCGGGCAAAAAGGTTAAGTTCAAAGACGCAGAGTGGTCATATGAGGATGCCTGCAAACAGAGCTTTTACCTTGTGCCAGCCTGCGATTATTATCAGAAGAGCAAGAGTGGCACTTTTGACGACATCAGCGAGGATGAATCTAAGGTTAAAAAGCTTGTTAATGAGGGACTTGAACTGAAAATTTCCGGAATTATCCGCCTTAAGGATGAGGACAACAAGCTGATTAACAATTCTGTGGGTTACACACAGGCGCTTACAAATTACATCATTGACTATACTGATAAAAGCGAAGTTGTTAAGGCACAGAAAAAATCAAAGAATATTAATGTAATAAATAACCTGAAATTTGAGCCATCAAGCGACAAGGAAAAAATTTCAGACGCTAAAAAGTATATCAAAAATATGGGTGTCAGCGAACAGGCAAAGATGTGTAAGGATATTATGACTCAGGTTTATGCCGGTAACCAGGAGATGCTCAGTCAGCTTTCATCCCTTAGCGAAAGCCAGCTGGCAGAGTCTTTTGTGGGTTATATTTCAGGTGAACCTGAGGACGAGGTTGTGCTTTCAATCTACGACAAATATATTTCTTCCGGCAGTTATGACGACAATATGAAAGAGTTTGGCGTTGTTGACCTTGGTACACCATCCGCAATCAACATTTATGTTGACAGCTTTGAGGCAAAGGACGGAATTGCCGAGGCTGTTGAAAACTACAACGATAAGGTAAAGGACGCAGATAAAATAAGCTACACGGACTATATAGCACTTTTGATGTCCTCTGTTACAACAATAGTAAATGTTATTTCCTATGTTCTTATAGCATTCGTTGCAGTTTCCCTCATAGTATCTTCAATTATGATTGGTATTATCACATATATTTCTGTTCTTGAGAGAACTAAGGAAATTGGTATCCTCAGAGCAATTGGTGCTTCAAAGAGGAATATTTCCAGCGTGTTCAATGCAGAAACAGGTATTATCGGACTTTGCTCAGGACTTTTGGGTGTGGGCATCAGCTTGCTGTTGCTGATACCGGCAAATGCAATTATCCATAGCCTTATGGGTACAACAGAGGTTACAGCCTCAATACCGGTAGTAAGCGGAGTAATACTTGTTGTACTAAGTATGGTATTAACTCTTATCGGCGGTCTTATTCCTGCTAAGAAGGCTGCCAAGAAAGACCCTGTAACAGCTCTTAGAAGTGAATAATTTTAAATGAATACCACAAAACAGGTTGTTGAGAAACAGCCTGTTTTTTATATGTGAAAAATAATAAATTAAGAAAACACTGAATAAATCACTTTACACATCTTGCTTGCATATTTTCCGCCGGTTTGCCCAAAAAATACTCGCCATACGTCAGTATTCCTGCGTTTTTTTGAACAAACCGACAAAAAATCTGTCTGCACAATCTGTGCAAATGATTTAATCAGTGTTTCCTTAAATATATGTTATTTTATTGTTAAAACTAATTGAATATAGTTGAGAACGTAGATTAATATGCTATAATGAATGCGTATTTTTGCAAAAATAAGGGACCGGCAGAATGAGTATTTGCCACAAAGGTCTTGTTATTGATATGGGGAAATCTTGCTATTTTTCAAACTTTTTTATCAGCAACAAAGAAAATAGTCGTTTGACAAAAATACATTTTCTGTGTATTATTATTTTGCTGAAAATATTAGTAAGAGGGGAGGGGTAAAATTGTTCGTTTGGTATGGAATAACATTCTTGGCATCACTTGCGCTTGTTGCACTGTGCGGTGTTACAAACAAACGGGATAATCCCCTCTTAATGTGGCTGTTTACTTCCGTAGCGGTTACTAATGTAGGGTACTTTGCATTGTCCCTTTCTCCAAACATAACATTGGCGCTGTGCTCAAATGCATTGGCTTATTTGGGTAGCGTGTTTTTGTCGATGTTTATGTTGCTTATTATTGCACAATTATGTAATGTGGCTATACCCAAAAAGCTGTTAATTACATTGGTGGCAATAGGGGTAATAATTTTCCTTATTGCTTCAAGCGGAGGATACTCCGATGTGTATTACAAAACCGTTTCATTAAATACTGTGAACGGAGCTACTACCCTAAAAAAGACTTATGGTTTCCTGCATCCTGTATATAAAATCTATATTATCTCATATCTTTTGGGTATGATAGGGATAATAATATATTCATTTATAGGAAAGTCAGAGAGGAATATAAAGGTATCCTCCTTCTTAGCGGTAACCGTTTCAATAAATATTGGTGTTTGGCTTTTGGAGTCAATAATGCACAGCAATTTTGAGTTTCTCTCTGTTGCCTATGTAATTACAGAGGTGCTTTTGCTCCTGCTTTACAGCGTTGTAAAGGAGTATAACAAAGCTGTTATGCAGCTTTCAGCAAGGGAACAGACAGCAAAGGAACAGGCAGTTACAAGCCTTACCGGTGAGGAATTGGAAGAAGTTATTTCAAACTGGCAAGGTGTAGAAGTGCTTTCAAAAAGAGAAACAGATGTTTTTAAGCTTCTCCTTGAGGGGAAAAGGCGAAAGAAAATTGCCGAGGAATTGTTTGTAACGGAAAGCACAATCAAAAAACATTCCTCAAATATTTATAGAAAATTAGGAGTGGAAAACCGCAAGGAGCTTTTGGGTAAAATAAAAGCAGAAGTGAATGTTTGATTTTGGTGTTTTATCATTTAAAATAATAAAATAAATTGTTAGGCAGTAGCAAACTCTAAAACGGAGCTTGCTGCTGCCTGTTTTGTTTATCCGTATTTTCAGCCCAAAAGTGAAACACTTTAGAGCTTTTGCTTATTTTTTACGATTGCCTTAAGGGGAATTTTGAAAAGTAGCCCTGTTTTATCCTAAGGGCCCATATATAATTAGCCCTAATTTGCCCCGTGGTCAATAGATGTTTTGAAAAAATACGGGTATAATGTAGCTGTTGTTGTTTTTGCAGTTATTTTGTCTAATTGTGGCTGATTATGACTCATTAACTGATTAAAATATAAAATAGCATAACTTATTATATTATTGAATATTCCATAATATATTATTTTAGTGATTTTACACCTTCGGGTGTTAAAATAATAAATTTTTAAGGAGGTTTTTAAAATGAAA
>JBJEPA010000254.1:0-3989 GCA_051880995.1 Ruminococcus sp. | reverse complement strand
AAAATAGATTTTAATATTATAAAAGGAAACACAGATGTTGAAATCTCAGACATTGTTTACGACAGCCGAAAGGTTGTACCCGGTACAGTATTTGTTGCACTTAAGGGATACAATGTCGATAGCCACAAGTTTATCCCACAAGCAGTTAATCAAGGTGCTTCAGCTGTTGTTGTTTCTGACAACATTGACATTCAACAGGATATTGCTGTAATTAAGGTTGATGACACAAGAAAAGCCCTTGCATATATGAGTGCCCAGCTGTTTGGCGAACCTGCAAAGGAGCTGACAACCATTGCACTTACCGGAACTAAGGGCAAAACCACCACCGTTGCAATGCTTAAAAGCATACTTAACGCAGAGGGTATCTCTGTTGGCACAATTGGCACTCTGGGAATTATAATCGGGGATAAAACCTACAAAACCAACAACACAACACCTGAATCCTATGAAATTCAACAGGCTATGCGGAAGATGGTGGACTCTGGTTGCAAAGCTATGATTATTGAGGCTTCTTCCCTGGGTCTAAAGTGGCACAGGACAGATGCAATAGACTTTGATTACGGTGTTTTCACCAACTTCAGCCACGACCATATCGGCGACAGTGAGCATAAGGATTTGCAGGAATATCTTGACTGCAAAGCACTTTTGTTCAAGCAATGTAGGGAGGGAATTTTCAACATAGACGACAAAGCGTATAAGGAAATAACAGCAAATGCAACCTGCAACAAAACCACCTATGGTTTTAGTGACAAGGCTGACATCACCGCCTTTGGCGACAAGCTGATTTCAAGGCCGGGATATATCGGTGTGCATTTTTCCACAAAGGGGCTAAAAACAATGGATGTAGATGTTAACATTCCCGGTAAATTCTCCGTTTACAATGCCCTTGCCGCAATGACCACCGCCATAAAAATGGGCATTTCAGAGGAGGCTATCCTAAAGGGACTTGACACAGTAACCGTAAAAGGCCGAGTTGAGGCTGTGCCTGTTCCCGGCGATTACACCTTGCTGATTGACTACGCCCACAATGCACTTTCCATGGAAAATATCCTTGAAACACTTAGGGAGTACAATCCAAACAGGCTTATAGTATTGTTTGGGGCAGGTGGCAACAGACCAAAGGTAAGAAGGTACGAAATGGGCGAAACCGCCGGACGACTTGCCGACCTTTCTGTTTTAACAGAGGACAACAGCCGTGACGAGGATGTTATGGACATTATCAATGACATCATTGAGGGCGGACTTAAAAAGACAGAGGGCAAATACGTTGTTGTGCCGAAAAGACAGGACGCAATCCGCTACTGTATGGAAAATGCCGAAAAGGGAGATATTATAGTACTTGCCGGCAAAGGTCACGAGGATTACCTTGAAATCAAGGGAGTAAAATATCACCTTGACGAACGAGAGGTTATCGCCGAAATCGTTTCCGATATGAATAAATAATTTTAAGACAACCCATATATTCACTAAAAACAAACTGCACTACAATGGTTTCCCAAAGTAGTGCAGTTTTTCCGTACAAAAGTAAAATCAAATTTACTTCACAATCATTTCTTTAATTTTGTAAACATCTCCGTCCATAATACACCACTTGGTGTTCATCTTTCCCTTGATTTCAGGGCTTATGGACTGGTGAATGTACAGGCTTTTCATTTCTGCCCTTTTACTTCCGTTAATGTCCGCCTTGTAGTCGTTTCCAATCATAACGCACTCTTTTTTGTCGAGGGAAAATTCCTCCACAAGACCGTTATAGAAGTATGGACTTGGCTTGCAGACCTCTTTGTCGGAGCTGATGAAAATTCCGTCAAAATAAGGTGTCAGTCCCAGCATATTAAGCTCGTTCATTGTAAAACTCCTCTGGGCGTTTGAAAGTAGATAAATCTTCTTTCCCTTTGCCTTAAGAGTATCTAGTAAATCAATAACACCGTCATAAAGCTTTATGTACTTTGTAGAGTAACAGCGGAACATTGCGCAAATGTCAAGCACCTCTTTGTCTGTTACCTTTACTCCCTTATTTTCAAAGAGAGCCTTAAACACCTTTTCCACCTTAATATCAACATCATTTTTGTACTCCGGATGAGCCTTTTTGATTTCAGCCTTTTCCATTTTGCACAGTCTGTCATATTCCTTGTGGAAATCCTTACCGCTGTAAGAAGCACCTTTGTAGCTGTAATAAAGCGCCATCTTCTCCCACAAATCGTCGCTCCACTCGTCGGTATTAATATCAATTAGTGTTCCGTATAAATCAAAAATATAGTTTTTAAACATAACATCACCCAAGGCGATTTTAACATACAATATATATCTTTGCAACAATTATTCTTATGTGATATAATTTAAAAAAGTAACACAAAGGCAGTTGTTATTATGAGAAAAAAGGAAAGAGCCCTGCTGGCTGTTGAGGCTCTAAAAAAAGAATTCCCCGACGCTATATGTTCCCTAACATACAGTGACCCTTTACAGCTACTTGTGGCAACAAGACTTGCCGCCCAATGCACCGATGCAAGGGTTAATATGGTTACTCCGGACCTTTTTGCAAAGTACAAAACTGCACAGGACTTCGCATCTGCCAATGTAAAGGATGTCGAAGAAATAATCAAATCCTGCGGACTTTACAAAACCAAAGCAAAATCCCTTGTTGATATGGGAAAGGCTTTGACGGAAAATTACGGCGGTGTTGTCCCCGACACAATAGAAGAGCTGATTAAACTTCCCGGAATCGGCAGAAAAACAGCCAATCTCATTGTTGGGGATATTTTCGGCAAGCCTGCTGTGGTGGTTGACACCCATTGTATAAGAATTACCAAAAGACTTGGTTTGCATCAGGAAAAGGACCAGAAGAAGATTGAATTTATCCTGCGTGATTTACTCCCGCCGGAAGAAAGCAACGACTTTTGCCACAGACTTGTACTCCACGGGCGAAAAACCTGTGACGCACGAAAGCCAAAATGCGAAAATTGCTGTATGAAAGACTTTTGCAAGAAAAATATATAGTTAGAAAAAACACTATTAATAACAAAAAGTATCCCGAGCAGACTAAAAAGTTTGCTCGGTTTGTTTTTGTGGTTGTTTTGCATAAATAAATTGTAATAAAATTGTAATAAATATAGAATATTGTTAATAATATTGTAAAATAATGCCATATTGTATATAATGGACTATATGAAATTTTAATTCTTGGTAATTGTGTATTCTTCAGTTTTATTTAACAGGATATAATAATATAAGTGTCTTAATTTTTTTAAAATCTTTTGAAATAAGTGTCCCAATTTCCCGTTTTTTATTGTTGTATATAGTGCAAGGAGGTTCAGTAAAATGCAGAGCTAACCGTTAACCGGATATGTATTATTATTTAGAAAGGATTTTTGTTATGGCAGAACTTAATGTAAAAAGTATTAAAGATATCACAATTTACACCGCAAAAGAATTATCGGTGAGAGCAAAAAGGATGTATGGAAATGAGGTTCAATTTAGTGAATTATTTGATTTACTAACACTGAAAGATTTAAAAGAGAAATGCGAAGTAGGTGAACTGACTAAACTGGGTTTCGATAATAGGGATTCTATAAATTATGGACGTACAACTTTGGGTAGTGCAGGATTGCAACTGGCTTTAGGCGAATATTCCAACGCTTACTTTAGATTGGACATATCCAAAGATACAACAGCAAATATTCATAAATCAGTTAAAAACCTTCATAGATTTAGATATGTACAGGGTGGTTGCACAGATGGTAAGGATATGTACTACATACTTCAACGAAAAGAAAATGTTACTGATGAGTTAGGAGAAGAAAGAAGTGTGGAAATAGACACACTGATAGTAAAAGTATTTCATAGAAAATTAAGTGACGGTAACTATGTTTGGTACATTTCAGACAGGTATATGAACAATGTTTGTAATTGTTTCAACGAGAGTGGTTGGAAGGATGATAAAGCATATTTTAATAGATGCTACAATTATAATGGGAATCATTTTTGCCACGGTG
>JBJEPA010000253.1:0-3997 GCA_051880995.1 Ruminococcus sp. | reverse complement strand
GAACCTGCGGCATCTTGGTCCCAAACCAAGCACTCTACCAAACTGAGTTACACCTCGTTTTGAACTTTTTATCGTGCTCGATAATTATATAATAAATTGAAGTAATTTGTCAATAGTTTTTTAAAAAATATTACATAAATATTTAGACTCCCGTATTCTCTTGCTTTTTTAATTCACAAACATCAAAGCGGACGGACAAATGTACGGAATATTGTTTTTGCATCATTTGAATCTATTCCATTTTCCATTGCAGAACGCAAAATTTCTCTGTCCTTTTCCCACTCCTCTGTCTTATCAGTGACGAAAAACAATCTAAGCTGTAATTTTCCCTCATCCGTTACAGAATATCTGTAAAGATAGGTAAATATGTTTTCGTCCTCCTCTATTTTCAGGAATGGGGCAATATTAATTTCTTCAGGAACTTCTCCGCTGTCAGCCTCCTGTAATTTCAGTAAAAAAGATTCGTCGTTATATTTTTCGCACACTTCTTTTTCATATCCCAAAATCTCCAGTCTTTTGCCGGCTTCTTCCCTTTGTAATCTGTTTAGTTCCTTATCCATAATTACATCCTTTCACAAAACACCAAATATCTGTCAAATCCACCGCTACCGTTAGATATACAGGTCATAAGGATAATCATATCCTTACCCTCTTTGAGAAAGATATCATCCATTTCCTTTGGGGCAATTACTTTCGTTTCTGTTACGGTATATTTTAATGTTGACCAATAATTTTTAACCTTGATTTCATCCCCTATATTCAGATTTCGGATGTTATCAAAGAATATTCTTCCCACATAGCCTGTGTGTCCTGCCAGAACACAATTTGTGTCCTCTCCACCGATAGGCAGAGAAGTATATGTGAGATGTGCCGCACCATAGTTCATATGATTTCTGCCTGTACCTAAGTAAATGGGCAATTTCATATCAATAGAGGGTGCCTCCACATAGCCATAAACACCGTTAAAAATACCATATTCGCTAAGATTTAACGATGGCTGTTCATATGCTAACTCGTTAGTCAACTTATCCCTTTGCTTTGTTTTCAACATTTCGTTGTATTCTATGCTGTCACGCTTTAGCCTTTCAATATCTACCTTATAATAGACAGGGGAATCAGAGGAGCCATCTGTAAGATACCCCTCATCATCAACAAGACCTTTCTTTTTTGCGTCACTATATGAACCGTCCTTTTGATTATTAACGCTCTGGTCAAATTTTTCTGAAATATCTGACGCAGCAATTTTGCCGTACCAATTAGAAATGGGTGGAAACAATATTAGAGCGATTCCTGCCACAAGCATCACGGTTGCAATAATTGTAACTGTCAGTCGTACTTTTTTATTCTTCACTTCTATGCCCCCTTACCGGCTATGGGTTATTTCGGCGGAATTTCTGCTTTTTCTCTTGTTTCTCCTAACCACTACAAAAACGATAGTTGCCACCAGGAGAACAAAACCTACAATCACTATTGTCACAACCCAATAAGGAATACGGTAACCAAACAGGTACATATATCCATCTTGAAAGCTTGCCTGCTGAATGCCCGGTTCTTCATCACCTTTATCCATAGGCACACGCACTCCACGAACAAGGAGTCTGTGGGTATTAAGCCCGTAAGGTGTGCAGGTGAGCAATGTTACATGGTCCTCCCCGGGAATAACACGAAGATTTTCTGTTTTGTTCGGAAGTATAACCTTGATTTGGTCAACCTCGTATTTTAAAGTTTTGCCAATAACACGGATATAAAAAACATCACCCTTTTTCATCTCAGTAAGATAATCGAACATTGTGGCTGTAGGCATTCCTGTGTGGGCAGAAATAACCGAGTGGGTGCTTTTTCCTCCAACGGGAAAAGAAGTGTTTTGCAGATGTCCGGCTCCCTTTTGCAAAACTTCTTCCGAGGTTCCGTGGTAGATAGGTAGGTTGACGCTGATTTTGGGGATTTCAACATAGCCAATCAGTCCCTTTCCGTCCACATCTAAGGTTTTTTCGTAATTAGCACCGATTTTTCGGTATGCCTCCTCATCAAAGGGGTCTGTAATTATTACATTGTCGGTAAGACTTTTATTGTAATTTTTCGCCTGTGTAAGTAGTTCTTTGTACCTTTTATTATCCATATTTTTTACGGTGTTATAATAGGCCTCGCTACCCTGAGCAAGTGCACGGTTATTAATCATTGCACTAATCATAGGGTAGGACATAATTCCTATTCCCACAACAAATAGAAGAACTACAAAAATCAGTCCAATTTTCTTCTTCATAAAAACTTCCTTAACTACAAAGTAAAAAGAATTTACTTAAGGGAACACTGATTAAATCATTTGCACAGATTGTGCAGTCAGATTTTTTGTCGGTTAGTTCAAAAAAATCAGGAATACTGTCGTATTGTGAGGATTTTTTGGGCAAACCGGCGGAAAATATGCAAACAAGATGTGTGAAGTGATTTATTCAGTGTTTCCTTAATTATAAGATAATCCGACAGATATTTCAACCTGTTGATATTTTGTATAAAGATAAGGGATGCGGTTGCCCGCATCCCAGAAATTACATATATTTCAGAACAAAATTATTATGCTCTAAATTACTTTGATGTCTTTTTTCTCTTGAGCATTACAAACATTACGCCTGCTGCTGCAATAAGAACTGCACCGCCGATTGTAAACATCATTGTGCCCATACCACCTGTCTGTGGAGCAGAAATCTCGATATTTGTAACAGTAATCTTACCATCAGCATTTGTTGCATAACCTTTTAATACAACTGTGGCACCTGTTGTGTCATATGTAGGAGTAATTGTTACAGTGCGAACAGTTGAATCAAGGATATATCCCTTTGGTGCCGCAAGCTCTTTTACATAATATGTACCTGCGTCCAGCTGTATTCCGCCAAAGTCTGTTGTGCCTTCACTGCCTGCTGTTGTTCCCTCTGCAAGCAGGTCGTTGTCAGTACAATCGTTTTTGCTGTAAAGGCCGAACTTTGCTCCGGAAAGCTTGTTACCGTTTGAATCAACCTTAGTAACAACTACATTAAATGTGAACACCTGAACAGTAGGACCGGTCTGTGGGATGACCTCATCGCCAAAGCCATACTGAATACCAACTGTGTTGTCGTTGCTGTCCCTACCAACAGTAGCGTCTTTTGTAACCTTAGTTGTGAATGTTACAACAACATCACCTTTCTGGTAGAAAGAATCCTTTTTAAGTTCATTACTGTCAATCTGAATACCGAATGTTGCGCCACCAATATTATTAGTAACCTTTGTATATGCGATGTCATCACTGCCCTGCTTAACAGATACAATATTTACATCAGTTGTAGAAAGACCGGCTTCCATTGTATCTGTGATAATCATATCTGTAAGATTTTGGGAAACATTGCCGGGTACAGAAGCCTTTAGCTTAAATGTTACTGTGTCGCCAACACCTGCAGATGTATATGGTACTTCTTTTTGGCCTTCAACAATCTTCTTATCAAGGTTGACAGAACCAACCTTACCGCCTACATTAATTGTACCGGCATCTGTTACCCAAGCACCGTTTTTGTACTCAGTAACAATAAGTGAAGATGCAGCAGAAGCACCCTGAGGCATATTTGTGCACTTTACATAGTAGTAACCGGGAACTGTGCTAAATTCCTTTGTTTTGCTTGTAGCTGTGGGCTGGAATGTGTCGGAAACATTTCCAAGTGAATTTGTCTCATCAGCAGCACTGATAATTACAGAAGCTGCACTACCGTTTTCGATAGCTGTTTTAACAGCGTCAGCAACACCGGTTGTTACTGTTACTTCACCTGTTGTTGTGTTGATAGTTGCAAGCTGATAAACTGTGAAACCAAAGTCTGTCTTGTCACACTGGAGTGTAAACTTATAGTCAGTTCCGCTTGTGAGGGCTGCACTTGCACCGAATGGAATCATAATTGCCATCATTACAACAACAAGAGCAGTTGCCATAATCTTCATAAATGTCTTTTTCATTTTAATTATTTCTCCTTTTCAA
>JBJEPA010000252.1:0-4014 GCA_051880995.1 Ruminococcus sp. | reverse complement strand
AGGAAAATTAATGCCAATAATTTTATAAGTGTCAGTATTTGACTTATTCCATTTATTAAGTGTTAAGATGTCATATAGCACTTCCGATTCTGAGGCTGAAACAAGGTCTTTGCATTGTAACTTCACAATGTCCATATATTCTCCTGTGTTTAATACAAAGACACCGTTTTCTTCATCTTTTATCGGTATAATTTTTGAAGTGTTCCTTTCTTCAGCAGATACTTTTTTTGCTTTTATCTTTTTACCGTCTTTTTTTATTGATTTTTTCCCTAAGTTGCTTTTTGCCTTTTTTTCTTTCGCTTTTTTCTTGCTTTTTTGCCCTTCTTTTTTGTCCTTCTCTTTTTCTTCCGATTGTTCTTCATCTCCATAAAGCTGTGAATACATTTTTTTATATAATTCATCATCTTCAATGTTTTTTACATCTTCAATATCTTCAATTTCTTCAATCTTTTCATTTTTTTCATTTTTTTCTTCTTGTGTAATGTAATTTTCATTTTTGTTTTCTATCATTTTTTTCTCCTTCCTTTTTTATTTTTTATTGTTTCATTGTCTTTATCATTCAATAGCAAAATCGCCATACATTTTTGCATTACCAATGATTTGAGTTTTATTTGAATCACGAGGTATATAAGTTATGGGCTTATATACATTTGAATCTCGTTTTATTCGTAATATCAATCCTTGATATATTTTTTTGTTTTTGTTATATGGACTATCTGCCCTCATAATAAATCCAAAAATTGAATGAATAACTATAAACCAAGTTCTCAAATTGGTATATACAAAACTTTGCAGGAAAACAACACCAACAAAAATCCATACAGCTAAAAAGATAAGGTCAGATAAATATATAAACTTAAAGAGTTTTATGTCTGCTTTAATTTCTCTTATCATTGTGTATTTTTCCATATTACTTTTTCACCTTCTTTTTTATTTGTTTGTTTTTTATTTTTGTACTCCCACACTCTGTAATAGTGTTTACTTATTTTAGCTTTTTCAGCTTTTTGTAGTAATCATCTATTACAGAGTGTTTCTTTGTACTTCCTTAGTTTAATAATGGAAAATTGAAAGGTCAGAAGTAAAATAACTTAGAATAGATTTGAACGACCTTGATTTTGATTTCCATTATTTCTTGCACGATTTACAGCGGAATATACTGCAAAACTGCGATTCAAATTGTCGTTGGAATCCATAGAAGGACTTAGGCGACTTTGGATTTTTGCACAACGCCTTGATTCGTGAGCATAGCCTGCTTCTTTACCAAACCTATATCTTCTTGAAATATTTGGTGCGAATACAGTAGCCAATGATTTTCCGTAAAGTGCATTTGTCATTCTTGTCATACTATCCCTACCGGAAATTCCTGTATTTCCTGTATTTCCTACATTTCCTGTATTTACTGTATTGCCATTGTATGACCTTGAAGTACCTACAGAGTTGCCAACAAGTGAAGAACTACGATTGTTTGCGTAATCTCTATTGTCATAGCCCATAGAGCTTTCGCTTGCTGTATTGTTTCTATATGGACTTTGACTGTCAAACTTTGCTTTTGTAGCTTTAGACTTAGCCTTATCAGCCATTTGCTGTGCATACTCTTTACCAAGAGCCTTATTTGAACCTTCACTATTCATCAGTTTTCTCAGCTTGTCGTCTGAATAGCCTAAACCGCCTTTTTCAACCGGTGAAGTAGCTTTGTCGTAGTCAATGTATTGTCCAATCCTATCAAAAGCGTTGTCAGAATTACCGCTTGCTATATCATCAAGTGTTTGTGAGGCTTCTGTGTCAGACATTCCTAAGTCCTTACATTGGTCGTAAATTGAACCAGCATACGCCACATCACCTTCATCAGGTGCAGGCACTTTCTGTTCTCCTTGAGAATTTCCTGTTCTGCCGTTTTCTCCTGTTTCAGTTGTGCCTGTTTCAGTTCCTGCGTTACCTTCACTATATCCACCGACTCCACTTTCAATAGAGTCACTATCAACGCTACCCTCTGAAGTTTCGGCAGTATCTTCAGAATAACCACCGACTCCACTTTCAACAGAGTCGCTATCAACGCTACCCTCTGAAGTTTCGGCATTACCGTCATAGCCACCAACACCACCTGTTGATTCCGGTAATTCATTGTTATTGTTATCGACCTCTGCGTTGTCTGGAAGTCCCATATTTTCAGAATTTCCGGCATATCCGTTGTTGGTGCTATCCATAAATCCACCTAAGTTAGACCTTACGCTATCAGCCATAGCTTCGCCTTTACCAACAGCATATCCTGCAAGTCCTGCTCCCATTCCAACAGCACCTTTTGCCATATTGGATAAAGAGTGTCCTGCTCTTTCTGCCATTCTCATAGCCATAAAGCCTACAGCACGACTTCCACCTGCTCCTTCAATTCCGAATAATTTAATCAACAGATTCGGGGCATTTATACAGGCAAGTGCGAAGAACAATAATATGATAGATTCGGTCAGACTTCCCATAGTTGAAACATTGACTGCTGAATGTAAGTAGTCTTTACCTATCAGAAAAACCTGTAAATCAACAAACATAAAGATTATAGTTAAGAAGATAGAACCTATACTTTTAACTATTTCTCTAATTTTTTGACCGCCTGCGAGGTCGCCTGCACTAAAAATTACTGCAAGAATGTGATAATATGCCAAGTTCCATATCATTACCGCTGTTTTATAACTGAGAATAAAAAATACAAGTATAAGTGCGATAAGCGTTACGAATAACGGTAACCAATCAACCGTATATCGGTATGGTGTTTCCTCGACAAAATCAAAAAAACTATCTATATCTTCATAGGACCAATAGGATATAGCATTTACAGAATTACTTTTCTCTAATGTTTTTAAACTTGGATTCGTAATAACATTGAAAATATTATCAATAGCTTTATCTGATACTACCAATCGTTCTTTATAGTGTGTTTGCCTAAATAAGTATTCAGACACAGACATATCTTTATCTGCAACGATTTTTATATTTTCATTGTCACTATCTTTTGTGGTATATATGATTTTTTCACCGTCAGACGATTCTGTTCCACCCGAAATTCCATCAAATGTATTGTCGTCATCATCATACTTGTCATTAAAAGTATCTTCATCAATATCTTCATTAATGCTCTTAATATAATTAACAGATGATACAGCGTTTGTTCCATTTTCTGCATTAAACTGACAGGTTGTAAAATTATCACTACCTACAATTTTATCTTGAAATGTATTATCCCCGGCATATTTTCCATAATTTCTATACATATACTGCCAATCAGTTAAATAGTCATTAACTGTTGTTTCTGCTGTAGATAAATTATTATCTTTATACCGCAAGGCACTCAAGACACCATCATTTGTTCTATCGTCATCAAGTAAATTGCCTCTTATGGTATTTATTAAAAAAGTATTTGTTGTATTTTTATACGATATTGAACCGTTTGAATAATCTGCCTTTTGTGTATCTAACATTGTATGACCTGTCATAAGGTACGGAATTCCAATTAGAACGATTATCATTAAGAAAAAGTTTTCTGTAAAATTGGTGATTTTTTTCTTTCGTTCCTTGTCATCAGATTTTACAATGAGGTTATAGCCGAGAATCAATATGGAAATTGCTACAAGTATGGCAATATACGGTAACAATTTAGTCTGTATGTAAGAAGTGATTTTACCTGAATATGCAAATCCAAGAAGTGAAAAAACATTATTAAATAGTTTTTCACAGGTGTTACACAAGAGTACTCCACCCTTAACTAACAGCCAACCTAAAGCCCTTAATATATAAGTTATCAAATCAAATGTACTCATATTTTCAAGAGCATACGAAACAAAATCCAAAAGACATTCCCCCTTTCATAAAAATTGAAAAAGTATAAAGTAAAAAAGAGTCTTAAATTTTTTCTTTTAAGACTCTTTTAACTGTTTTGGACTTAGAGAGTCCAGATTATTTTTTTGATTTTAAGTTTTATTTTTTAGTTTTAAAAATTTTTAAGTTTTCTGATTTTTCTGATTT
>JBJEPA010000251.1:0-4017 GCA_051880995.1 Ruminococcus sp. | reverse complement strand
AGCGGTGCAACTGCCGGTGTTCAGAACAAAGAAATGGTTGAAGAAATGCTCGAAAAATACAAAAAAGATTATATATTATAATTCTTCCATTCAGCCCTGTTGAAATACGGGGCTGAATGTGAAATATAGTTTTTAGGAGGATGACTTGCAATGAAAACTATGAAACTTGGCAAAACAGGAATTGACATTTCAAGAATGGGTCTTGGAACATGGTCTATCGGCGGAGGTTCTGCCTGGGGTGGCGACCACGACCTGCAGGTAGTTGTAGATACAATCCGTGAAGCTCCAAAGCTTGGAGTTAACCTTATTGATACTGCACCGGGATACAACTTCGGTAACAGCGAAAAAATCATTGGTAAGGCTCTTGAGGAGATGAACCGTGAGGATGTTGTTATCATCACAAAGTGCGGTGTTACATGGGACCAGGAGATGAAGGGCGACCTTTTCAACAAGGTTAACGGAATTCAGCTTTACAAAAACCTTAACAGCGAGTCTGTTAAAAGAGAAATCGAAGGCTCTCTTGAGAGGATGGGAACAGACTATGTTGATGTTTATATGACACATTGGCAGTCAATTCCGGGCAGTGAATATTATGTGCCTATCCAAAAGACTATGGATGTTCTCAACGACCTTAAAGCACAGGGTAAAATCAGGGCTATCGGCGCTGCAAATGTTGATATAAACCAGATTCAGGAGTACCTGAAGCACGGTGACCTAGACATTGTACAGGTTAAGTATTCTATCCTTGACCGTGGCATTGAGGACGAAATCATCCCTTGCTGTCGTGAAAACGGAGTTACAATTCAGGCTTATTCACCACTTGAAATGGGTCTGCTTTCAGGTACATTCCCAAGGGATTACAAGCCTGTTGGTGCACAGATTCCTAAAAAGTGGTTCCAGCCGGAGAATATGCAGGCTGCTATGGATGTTATGGACCAGTGGAAGCCACTTTGTGAAAAGTACAACTGCACCATTGCTAACCTTGCACTTGCTTGGATTCTTGCTCAGGGTGACTTTATCAACCTGCTCAGCGGTTCAACAACTGTTGGACAGATTGCAGAGAATGTAAAGTCTGCTGAAATTGAGCTTGACCCATCAGATGTAGCAGATATGCGTGCTATGGTTGAGGCTATCGACAAATAATTTAATTGTTTGATTTTGGGGCGTATCGTAAATTACTTATAATATGCCCCAATTTTATTTTTTATACCAAATTGATTATAAAATCTACAAAAATCCTTTACTTTTATGAATAATTGTGATACAATATATACAAATTGGCGGAAGGTCTTTTTATGGCAAAGAGAATTGATAAGATAAGGCAAAAGGTTGAGGCGGAGGGCGAGGTTTTCGTTTCTGACCTGAGTCGGCTGTACAATGTTACAGAAGAAACAATACGCAGAGATTTGGAAAAATTGAAGAATGACGGTGTTGTCACCCGTACATACGGCGGTGCTATGCTGAATACCACATCCCACAACGAGCGTATTCACTTTTCTAAAAGAAGGGCAATTAACCTTGAAAGTAAAAAGAAGATTGCAAAGCTTTTAGTTCGTGAATATGGGGACGCAAGGACTGTTATGGTTGACAACAGCACAACGGTTATTGAGGCGATGAAGCTTCTAAAGGACAACCGTGAACTGACAGCTATCAGCTTTTCCGCCCAGATATTTCAGGAACTGGACGGAACAAATATGATGCTTGTTTCCACAGGGGGAACCTATGACGAAAGGACACGCTCCTTTTACGGCAGTCTTGCAAAGGAGAATGTTCGCAAGTACAGTGTGGATGTTGCTTTGCTTGGTTGTAAAGGTCTTGATATGGAAAACGGAATTTCCGATTCCTCTGAGGGAGAGGCGGACATAAAGACAGAGATGTCAAGTCGTGCATCCCGTGTAATTCTTCTTGCTGACCATACAAAATTTGACCAAACTGCATTTGTAAATTTCTTAAATTGGGATAAGGTAGATTGTTTGATAACTGATGAAAAGCCTGACGACAGTTGGGTGGACTTTTGTAGTAAGAACGGTATTCGTCTTATATATGAGTGATTTGTCAGTTTGTATTTGATATTTATGTAATTTATTAGCTCCTGATTTTGTAAAGTCGGGAGCTTTTTAAAATTTAATATGTTTTTAATTGATGATGAACATCTATATCACCGAAAAATACTTTTGGATTATGCTTTGGGGGCAAGGAAATGTGTATTCTGATAATTCATAATTTCGGCTGTATTTTTAGGTGGCTCTTACAATTTAACGCAAAGGAGATGTATTCATGACAATGAAAAAAGAGAAAAAATCATCAATAGTTAAAAAAATGCTTATTGCTGTTATTGCCGGATTTGCCCTTGGATTTTTGTGTCTGGTAATCAAAAGCCAGCTGATGGGTACTTCCAACGAGGGAGTATGGAAAGTAATTGACGCAATATTTTTCCAGGACATAACAGCTACCACAAGCATTGAGGGCATTGGTTTGTTCTACATAGTTGGGCAGTTGTTTATGCACGGCTTGCAGATGATGATTGTTCCCCTTGTAATTTGTTCGTTAAGCCTTGCTTTGTGCAGTCTTGCAGACCCAAAAAAGCTTGGTAAAATTGCAGGTAAAACATTCGTCACATATCTTAGCTTTTACATTGTTGCAGCAACCCTTGCCGGTGTTGGTGCATACTTTGTAAAATCTATGGGTTGGTTTGATGTTAATTTGCCGGCACAACAGGCTCAGGAGATTGTTACAATGGACGGTTACAACCCACTTGTAACTATTGTTAATGCTGTTCCATCAAATATGATTAGTGCAATGTCAACCAACACTACCATTCTTTCTGTTGTTGTAATTGCCATTGTGCTTGGTCTTTGTATGACAAAGATGGGCAAAAAGGCAGACCCTTTAAAGAATGTTATCCAGAATCTTAACGACATTGTTCAGATGTTTTTGGATTTCCTCATCAACAAAATTGCACCGGTTGCAATTTTCTGTATGATTACAAGGGCTCTTGCAGTTTATGGCTATGAGTATATCTCTCCAACAATGGTTTGGATTGCCTCAACCATCGTAATTTGTCTTGTGCTTGTATTCACAATTTATCCTATTGGTGTTTTCATTACAACAGGTCTCAACCCAATTACATTCCTGAAGAAAACAGCCAAAATTGGACTTTTTGCAGCAGCAACAAATTCATCTGCCGCAACACTTCCTCTTAACACAAAAACCTGTATTAATGAGCTTGGATGCTCCGAAGAAGTGAGCAGTTTTGTTCTTCCCACAGGTATGACAATCAATATGAACGGTACCACCGCAATGCATATGATTGCTATTACATTTATCGGAACAGCCGCCGGAATTGACATAACGCCAATGACTTTGGTTCTGACAGCATTCCTGTCTATTTGTACTGCAGTTGGCACACCTGCAATTCCTGTTGCAGGAACAACAATGGTTTATGTTGTTATGATGGGCTTAGGCTTTAACTCAGAGCTTTGTATGATAGGCTACTCCTTAGTTTTGGCTATGAATTACCTGCCCGGTATGGCTGTTATCACCCTTAATGTAATCGGTGACGCTGCCACAAATGTAATTGTCAGCCACAAGGAAGGCGCTCTTAACAAAGAAATATACAATAAAAAATAAGTTTGTCCCAAGACCCCCGGGATAGTAATTTCTCCCCTGTGACAGTGTTGCAGGGGAGTTTTTATTTTATCTCCACTTATGCAATATTTGCATAAGCTTATTCAAATATTGTTACATTTGCATTGTGTATTCATTGTAAAAAAACATTATGTTTCGTATAATTAAAACATCAAGAGATTTTACTATCAGGCAAAATCACAGAATTAGGAGAATGAGTATGCAGTTGTTTAATAATTTTTGTAACTACACTTTGGACGAGAACGGGGTTCTTAACAGCTTTAACCTTGACTATCCCCATAACTACAACTTCGGTTATGATGTTGTGGATAAAATGGGTGAGCTTGCCCCAAATGACATTGCTGTGGAGTGGACAAATCCAGACCATCT
>JBJEPA010000250.1:0-16688 GCA_051880995.1 Ruminococcus sp. | reverse complement strand
GCTGTTATCGGACATCCAATAGGACACACAATGTCACCATTCATTCATAAAAGAGTTTTTTCTCTTGGTGGAATTGACGCCGAGTATGGAATTTATGATGTTCCACCACAGGAACTAAAGGACACATTTGAAAAGGAACTTTCAAAGCTAAACGGTTTTAACATAACAATACCTCATAAGCAGGCAATAATCCCATTTTTGGATTATCTTGACCCAAAGGCAAAGCTGTACGGCAGTGTAAATACATTCTTTAATGACAACGGTACATTCAGGGGCTACACCACCGACCCTGACGGATTTTTAATGGCTCTTGAAAGTGCAGGAATCCCATTTGAAGGCAGAACTGTAATATTAGGCTGTGGCGGAGTTGCAAGAACGATGGCTTATGAAGCTGTCCTTGCAAAAAACGACCTGACCCTTGCTGTCCGCCCCGACGACCTACTTATGGCTGAGGACTTAAAGAAAGAGCTTGACTCCCTAGATAATCAAAATGTTAAGGTATGCAAAATAGCCGATTTACAAGGGGATATTGATGTGCTAATCAATGCAACCCCTGTTGGAATGTTCCCTCACGAGGAAAATTGTCCTGTAAGTGATGGGGTAATCAACAAATCAAAGGCAGTATTTGACGCTATTTACAATCCACTTGAAACAAAGCTTATAAAGATAGCAAAGCAAAACGGTGCTGTGGCTGTTGGGGGAATGTCAATGCTTGTTTGGCAGGCTGTTGTGGCACAGACAAAGTGGAACGATGTTTCCTTTGACAAAAATGATATAGACAAGCTGTGTTTGGACTGTCTTGAGGAGTTGAAGAATAGATAATGAGTAAAAACATTATTTTATGCGGATTTATGGGCTGTGGGAAAACCACCGTGGGCAAAAATTTACAAAGGCGCTCCGGAATGAATATGATTGATACAGACGCTTATATAGAAAAAAAGCAGGGTATGAAAATCTCTGAAATTTTCGACAAGTACGGAGAATCTTACTTCAGAGATTTGGAATATGAGGCTTGTTGTGAACTTTCTAAAAAATCGGGAATTATCATCTCAACAGGTGGCGGAGCTTTAACCTTTGAGAGAAATGTAGATGCTTTAAAAAAGAATGGAACAATTGTCCTAATTGATGTTCCCATTGACACAATTAAAGAGAGGCTGAAAAACGACACCACAAGGCCTTTACTCCAGCGACCGGACAGGGACAAAGCAATGAAAGACTTGTACGAAAAGAGAATGCCCCTTTACAAAAAGGCAGCTGATATTTTTGTAGATGGGGAATTACCCCCTTTGCAGGTTGCTATGAATATTATACACACAGTAAAAATCTAAGCAAAAAGCTCCCTTGCTATTGATATAAAAACATTAAAGTGGTAAAATATATGGGTATGACGGTGCATTATTAAAAATATACAGTTATTAAATGACCATTTTTTAATTGCAGAAACGAGGACTAAAAATGATTATTGTACTTAGAAGAGGTACTGACAGAAAAACTATTGACCAGTTTTCAAGTGCTTTAAAGAAAACATATAATGTTGATGTAAACGAATGGCAGGGTGTTAACGAAACCGTCCTTGGCCTTATTGGCGACACCACCACAGTTGACATTGGCACTATCAAGGCACAGGACATCGTTTACTCTGTAAAGCGTGTTCAGGAGCCATACAAAAAAGCAAACAGAAAGTTCCACCCGGAGGATACTGTAATCACTTTGTCCAACGGAGCAAAAATCGGCGGAGGCGGTCTTGCCCTTATTGCAGGGCCTTGCTCTGTTGAGTCGGAAGAACAGGTTACAGAAATTGCAAAAGCTGTTAAGAAGTCCGGTGCATCTGTTCTAAGGGGCGGTGCTTTTAAGCCAAGAACTTCCCCATACTCTTTCCAGGGTTTAAAGGGAGAAGGGCTTTCCTTGCTGTTTAAGGCAAGAGAAGAAACAGGACTACCTATTGTAACAGAAATTATGAGCGAAGCTGACATTGACCTTTTTGAAGATGTTGACATCATTCAGGTTGGTGCAAGAAATATGCAGAACTTCACTCTGCTGAAAAAGCTGGGCAAGCTTGACAAGCCTATTCTTCTCAAGAGAGGTCTTTGCGCTACCATTGAAGAATGGCTGATGAGTGCAGAATACATTATGGCAGAAGGCAACCAGCAGGTTATCCTTTGTGAAAGAGGAATAAGGACATACGAAAAATACACAAGGAACACCCTTGATTTGTCCGCTATTCCTATTGTAAAAAGCCTTAGTCATCTACCTGTTATTGTTGACCCAAGCCACGCAACAGGACACAGCTGGCTTGTTGAGCCTTTGGCTATGGCGGCTGTGGCTGCCGGTGCAGACGGACTGATTATAGAAGTTCACAACGACCCTCCTCACGCACTTTGTGACGGAGCACAGTCACTTACCCCGGAGGAATTTGACTCTGTTGCAGATAAAGTTAGGAATATAAAATCCGCACTTTAAAGGATTGATTTATTATGAAAGTTGCAGTTGTTGGGCTGGGAATCATTGGCGGTTCCTATTGCAAAGCAATCAAAAAATACACAGACCATTATGTAATCGGCATAAACCGTAGTCCTCTGCCCCTTGAAAAGGCATATGACTGTGGTGCTATTGACAAAATCGGCACACCCGACGACCTTGGAGATGCCGACTTAGTAATTCTTGGGGTTTATCCCGGTGCCGCTGTGCAGTTTATTGAAAATAATGGTGATAAAATAAAAAAAGGTGCAATTGTTACAGACACCTCAGGTATCAAAACCGAGATTTGCAAAGACCTTACAGACCTTAGTCACAGGTATGGCTTTACATTTGTAGGTGTTCACCCAATGGCAGGCAAAGAGAAAAACGGTTTTGATGTAAGTGACGCCGATTTATATAAGGGTGCAAGTTGTATTGTGATTCCCTGTGATGCAAACGACGAGGAGGTAAAGATTGTATCTGACTTTAACCTTTCCTTAGGTTTTGGTGGAATCAAAATTTCCACACCGGAAGAACATGACAGGATGATTTCCTTTACCAGTCAGCTCCCCCACATACTTGCCTGCGCCTATGTGCTTTCACCAAACTGTATGAATCACAAGGGATTTTCAGCAGGCAGTTACCGTGATGTTTCAAGGGTAGCAAACATAAATGCCGAGCTTTGGAGCGAACTTTTCCTTGATAACAAGGAGCCACTTTTAAAAGAACTTGAAACACTGATTAATAACATCAAAAGTATGGAAGAAGCCATATCTAATGATGATAAAGAAAAACTTATGGCCCTGCTTAATAAGGGACATCAGATTAAGGAGGCTTTAGGCGAATGAAAAAGCTTAAAGTAAATACAGGAAGAAAATATGATATTATAATCGACAGGGGAATCATCAACAAATGTGGTGAATACATTAAAAAGGTTGTATCCCCAACAAGGGTTACTGTTGTTACAGACAGCAATGTTCACGCTCTGTACAGTCAAAATGTTATTGCATCCCTTAAGCAGGCGGGATTTATAGTATCTGAATTTGTATTTAAAGCGGGAGAAACCTCAAAAAATTTCAAAACTATTGAGGCAATTTACAGCCATTTGGCAGACAACAACATCACCAGAAGCGACCTTATACTTGCACTTGGTGGTGGTGTGACCGGGGATATGGCAGGCTTTGCAGCCGCAACATATCTAAGAGGAATTAAGTTTGTTCAGGTGCCAACATCTCTCCTTGCTCAGGTTGACTCCTCTGTTGGAGGAAAGACAGGCTATGATATTAAGCAGGGCAAAAACCTTGTAGGTGCTTTTTGGCAGCCAAGCCTTGTTCTAATTGACCCGGACACACTTTCCACATTGCCTGAAAGATATGTTCACGACGGTATGGCCGAGGTAATAAAGTACGGATGTATCAAATCCCTCGGTCTATTTAGACTTCTCAAAACCGGTATGGATGAGCTTGACATTGAAAACATCATATACAGATGTGTTTCCATCAAGCGTGATATAGTTCAGCGTGACGAAACCGAGGCTGGAGAAAGAAAGCTCCTTAATTTTGGTCATACAATCGGTCACGCTCTGGAAAAAATATACGATTATAAGGGACTTTCTCACGGTGAGGCTGTTGCCATAGGAATGGTTATGATGACAAAAGCCAGCGAACAAGAGGGCTTTACACCAAAGGGTACAACAAAGAAAATCATTGACCTTTGTGAGATGTATCATCTTCCAATTCACGACGACAGCTCCATAAGAGATATTGCTTTTGCATCTCAAAGTGACAAGAAAAATTCCGGCAAGGGAATTGACATTGTTATCCTTAAGTCCATTGGAAATGCTGTTGTTAAAAATATAGACCAACGACAGTTTCAGGAATACATTGATGTTACGGAGGAAGTATAAAATGGCGGAGGTTCTTATTAAACCATCCAAACTAAACGGTACCGTTACTGTTCCCCCCTCAAAAAGCGACTGCCACAGAGCCATTATCTGTGGTGCACTTTCTATGGGAAAATGTACTATCTCCCCTATATCACTTTCCGAAGATATTAAAGCCACAATATCCTGTATCAATTCCCTTGGTGCAGAAACTGAAATTAAAGGTGACACACTGACAATAGACAGCAGTCACCTTTTTTCCCGTTGTAAGGCTGATTTTAACTGTAACGAAAGTGGAAGCACTCTGCGCTTCTTTATCCCTGTTGCAGGGGCGCTGGGAATAGAGGGAACTTTTACAGGAAAGGGACTCCTTCCAAAAAGGCCCATAGGAATTTACCTTGACACCCTTCCAAAACAAGGTGTAGATTGCAAAACCGAAGGCGGACTTCCCCTTGAAATCAGCGGACAGTTAAAAAGCGGAGCTTTTGAAATTCCCGGCAATGTTTCAAGTCAGTTCGTAACAGGACTTCTCCTAGCCTTACCTCTACTTGATGGTGACAGCAAGATTGTTCTCACTTCCCCACTTGAAAGTGTTGGCTACATAAATATGACCATCGACACTATGAAACGCTTTGGTGTTAATGTAGAAATTACAGACTACGGATATTTTGTAAAGGGAAATCAGCGCTACACCCCACAGGACTACACAGTTCAAGGCGACTGGAGTCAGGCGGCTTTCTTTATGGTAGCAGGGGCTTTAGGTGGTGAAATCACTGTAAGGGGAGTTGACCCCCACTCCACTCAAGGGGACAAGGAAATCTGCAATATTCTAAAGAGATTCGGTGCAGAAGTAACCACCGCAAAAGATTCCGTTACCGTTAAGAAGGGTAATTTACGAGGAATAAACATTGACGCAAGTCAGATTCCCGACCTTGTTCCTGTTGTATCCGTGTGTGGTGCAGGAGCAACAGGTGTGACAAAGATATATAACGCAGAACGACTTAGAATAAAGGAAAGCGACAGGCTTAAAACAACTATGGAGGCAATTAACAACCTTGGTGGAATGGTTGCCCAGCTTGACGACGGACTTCTTATTCAAGGCGTTGGCTCATTAAACGGAGGAAAAGCTGAGGGCTGTAACGACCACAGAATTGTAATGTCAAGTGCAGTTGCATCAGTTATCGCAAGAAATGATGTCACTATCACCGACAGCCAGGCTATCAACAAGAGTTACCCCGACTTTTTTGGGGATTTCAAAAAGCTGGGAGGTAATGTAAATGTCATCAACAATAGGTGATAAGATAAAAATCTCTGTATTTGGAGAAAGCCACGGTAAGGCTATCGGCGTTGTAATAGACGGTCTGCCATCAGGCTTAAAGCTGGATATGGATAAAATTCTACTTGAAATGAAGAGAAGAGCACCGGGCAACGACAAAACCGCCACACCACGAAAAGAGGCGGACTTTCCCGAAATACTTTCCGGTGTTGTTGATAACACAATAACCGGCGCTCCACTTTGCGCAATCATTTACAACACCAACACAAAGAGCAAGGACTACTCCAACATCAAGAGGTGTCCTCGACCGGGTCACAGCGACTATCCGGCATATGTTAAGTATAACGGTTTTAACGACATTGCAGGCGGTGGACATTTCAGCGGAAGAATCACAGCTCCAATCGTCTTTGCAGGTGCTGTTTGTAAGCAGATTCTCCTTGAAAAGGGAATAAAGGTTACTGCACACATCAACAGCATTGGAAATGTGGAGGACAAGTCCTTTGACCCTTGCAATATTTCTGACGAAACAATAGAAAATCTCCTTAACTCCTCTTTTCCACTCCTTGATAGTAGTAAAGAGGAAGAAATGCGCAAGGAGGTTGCCGACAGTGCATTTAACAAGGATTCTGTTGGAGGAACTATTGAATGTGCTGTTGTTGGTATGAAAGCCGGCATTGGATACCCAATGTTTGACGGAATAGAGGGAAAAATTGCCAAGGCTGTTTTTGGAATCCCTGCAATGAAGGGCATTGAGTTTGGCAAAGGCTTTGAACTTGCCAGAATGCATGGAAGTGAAAGCAACGACAACTTCAGATATGACAAAAACGGTAATATCTACACCACAACAAACAACTGTGGTGGCATTCTGGGTGGCATTACAAACGGTATGCCTATCACCTTTAAGGTTGCCGTAAAGCCAACTCCATCCATTGCTCAGGCACAGGACACAATTAACCTTGAAACCAAGCAAAACGACACACTTGAAATAAAGGGACGACACGACCCTTGTATTGTCTTAAGGGCAGTACCTGTTATTGAGGCAATCACAGCAGTAACAATTTTGGATTTGCTCTCTTAAGGGAGGATAAGAAATGAGAAATTTGGAAGAAATAAGGCTGGAAATCAACGATATTGACGAAAAGCTGGTTAAACTTTTTACACAGAGAATGGAATGTGCAAAGGAAGTTGGAATGTACAAAAAAGAGAACAACATTCCTATCCTGAATGCTGACAGAGAGCAGGAAATTCTTGACGAAATGCTTGTGAAAGGCGGAGAATTCGGCTATGCTTCACAGCTTTTGTACAGCAATATTATGGAGCTTTCCAGAGCGTTACAACACAACATTGTAGGCTCAGGCAAGGAAATGAAAAAGCTCATTGAAAATGCCGAAAAGAAAATTCCTTACACAAAGGACACCCGTGTTGCTGTTCAGGGAATTGCAGGAGCAAACAACCACGAGGCGACTCTTAAGATTTTCCCCCACTGTGAACCACAGTTTTGCAAAAGCTTTAATGATGTTTTTGCTTCTATCGAAAACGGTGATGCCGACTATGGTGTTCTTCCTGTGGAAAATTCCAGCGCAGGCTCTGTAAGTGATGTATATGACCTTATCCTGAAACACCGTTTTTACATTGTAAAATCCATTGATATGGAAATCCACTACTGCCTTGCATCTATCCCTCAGGCTCAAATTGAGGATATTGAAGAGGTGTGGTCACACCCCCAGGCACTTGCACAATGCAGTAACAAAATCACAGATAATAATTACAGAACTCTTCCATCAGCCAACACAGCAGTTGCCGCAAGGGATGTTGCAAACAGCAAAAGGATTGACCTTGCCACAGTTTGCAACCGCAGTGCTGTTGAGGAATACGGTCTGAAAATTCTTGAGGAGCATTACGAAAACAGAAGTGACAACACCACAAGATTTATTGTCATTTCCAAAAATCTATATATTCCGGAGGATGCAGATAAAATCAGCCTTTGCTTTGCTCTGCCACACATTACAGGCTCTCTTTACAGTGTGCTTTGCAGATTTAACTCAATCGGTCTTAACCTTACGAAGATTGAGTCTCGTCCTATTGCAAACAAGCCATTTGAATATCTGTTTTATTTAGACTTCACAGGTAATGTTGAAAGTGAAAATGTTATGAACCTGTTGTGCGCATTAAGCACCGAGCTACCGGAATTCAGCTTTTTGGGCAACTACAGCGAAAAAAAGGCATAGTCAAACTATATTTTTAAGTGATGGGAGATATTATGGACAAAAATGTTATATTTACATTGGAGGATGACCTTGGAAACGAGGTAGAATTTGAACTTCTTGATGTAATTACCTACAAAAATGATGAATATGCTGTTCTTATTGAGAACACTCCTGATGCAAAGGACTTTACCATTCTGAAAATCGACAGCATTGACGACCAGGAAGAGGTTTATGTGGGCATTGATGATGAAGCATTGGTACAAAAGATCTTTGATATTTTCAAGAAGAACCATCCCGATGACTTTAACTACGCCTAATTAATCAAATATTTTCATTTGAAAGCATAACGAAAAAGGCACCCATTTGGGTGCCTTCTCCGCTTTAGGATTTTAAAAAATTAACGCGTATAAACGCTCTTGCTATCAAATGTCACTTAAGCAATATTCGCATTACCTGTGTCGCCAAGTAAGTTGAATCTGAAGAGTTTGCTTTCATCGTCCTTGTTTTCACAATAAACGCAAGCCTCTGCAATTTTGCCGCCTTCGATAAGCTTTGTCAATCCAACGAGCTGACAAAGTTTGCTTCTGAGATTCAAACGGTCACCCTCGCTGGTAACGAGATAAACATTACCCTCGCAAGTATCGAGCACGGCAAGGAACTTAGTAACATCGATGTCATGAAGATTCATAATAGGTGTCATAAATTTTCCTCCTTAATAAAATAAAAAATATCGTGCTGCCATTTACCATTTGGCTGTGTACAAATCGCATTTTGTTTTGCGATATCAGGTGGACTATTAACCTGACAACTATTATTATACTCATCCTTTGGTAAATGTCAACAAATAAATAGGCTTTGGTTTGTACATAATAACGATTAAATATCAAAAGTAACTAACACTTAGCCCATTCTTTTGTACAACTTAGACAATCATTTGTTTTCAAGGTAAAACAATTGTTAAATGATTTTAATTTCCTTTAGTGAATATTATCAATTTATTTCCATAAAAGAATATATATTTAAGCAACCATACAAAAAGCACATATAGGATATTTCTATAATTGAAAAATAAGTCGAAAAAAGCCCATTACAATGGGGATTTGTAATATTATTTTGTTTATTGTATAATGGTACTATAAATTAATTTTAAGGAGTATTTTTATGCTTAATAATTTTTATAAGAACTTTAAAAGTGGTACTGACATTCGTGGAGTTGCCTCTGAGGGTGTTGAGGGTCAAAATGTTAACCTTACAGATGACACTGTTAAAAGTATGGCATTTGGCTTTGTGCTGTGGCTTTCGGAAAAATCAAAGAAAAACGCAAATGAGCTGACAATTTCTGTTGGCAGAGATTCCCGAATAAGCGGAGAAAGAATTGCCTCCTGTGTAATTGACAGTTTTAAGAAGGCAGGAGTAAAGGTTATTTACACCAACTTATCCTCCACTCCTTCTATGTTTATGACTACTGTTGACCTTGGCTGTGACGGTGCTGTACAAATCACCGCTTCTCACCATCCATTTAACAGAAACGGACTAAAGTTTTTTACCCCACAGGGCGGTCTTGAAGGTTCTGACATTGAATCTATTCTCCAGTATGCACAGGATAACTCAAAACCAACTATAACCAATGAGGGTACCGTTGAAGAGGTTGACTATATGTCAAGGTACAGTAACCACCTTTGCGATATAATAAGAAAAGAGGTTAATTCAGAGGAAGATTATGAACACCCTCTGAAAGGCTTTAAAATTGTTGTTGATGCCGGAAATGGTGTTGGCGGATTTTATGCCGAAAAGGTTTTAAAGGTTCTTGGTGCCGACACAGAGGGCTCTGTTTACCTTGACCCTGACGGTATGTTCCCTAACCACATTCCTAACCCAGAGGACAAGACAGCAATGGAATCAATCTCAAAGGCTGTTCTTGACAGCAAGGCTGACCTTGGCGTTATATTTGATACCGATGTTGACAGAGGGGGAGCTGTTGACTCCTACGGAAAGGAAATCAACAGAAACAGGCTTGTTGCCCTTGCATCTGCCATTGCTCTTGAGGGCAAGGATGGTGGTACAATAGTAACCGACTCCGTAACCTCCTCAGGACTTAAGGAATTTATTGAGGACGTACTTGGCGGTAAGCATTACAGATACAGACGAGGCTACAAGAATGTTATTGACAAGGGAATTGAGCTTAACAATCAGGGAGAGTACTGCCCCCTTGCCATTGAAACATCAGGTCACGCAGCTATGAAAGAAAACTACTTCCTTGACGACGGCGCATACCTTTGCACAAAAATTATTATAAAAATGGCTCAGCTTAAAAAGGAAAACAAAACTATTGATATGCTCCTTGAAAAGCTGAAGGAACCTGTTGAAAGCAAGGAAATTCGCTTTAAAATTTCAGAAGATGATTTTCGTGCCTGTGGTGAAAGAATTATCAAAAGCCTTGAGGAATACGCTAATAAGGAAGAAAACTGGATTGTTGCTGACGACAACCGTGAGGGCATCAGGGTTTCCTTTGACAAGGAACACGGTGACGGTTGGCTACTGCTAAGGCTTTCTGTTCACGACCCAATTATGCCACTTAATATAGAGAGCGACTCTGTTGGTGGTGTGGAGAAAATTTACAGCCAGTTTAGCGAATTTTTAAAGACAACACAGGGACTTGAATACTGATATGGTTATCCGCATTGCAACATCAAAAGACCTTGACCGTCTTTTTCCCCTTGTGAAAAATGTGTGGACATCTATTTCCTCCTCCCTTGATTTGTATCTTCAATTCTCAGATATGGACAAAGAAACCTCTGCCTTTATCATTGCGGAGAATGATGATGAGGCTGTGGGCTTTGCATCTGTAGGACTGAGATTTGAATATGTTGAAGGCACAAAAACCTTGCCTGTTGCCTACCTTGAGGGAATTTCCGTCAAGGGGGAACATATGGGCAAGGGCATTGCAAGGGAAATGGTTAAGTTTTGTGAGGACTGGGCAAGGGAAAGAAATTGCACGGAATTTGCCTCTGACTGCAACATAGAAAACACCCAAAGCCTTGATTTTCATAGGGCTTTGGGGTTCAAAGAAGTGAGCCGTAATATTCATTTTGTAAAGCAAATAGATAACTGATTTTCGTGAAAAAATCCCTTAAATAAGCCACTGCAACCTATAGTTGCGGAAATTGTAAACTAAAGTTGATAGTGCAACCGGCGACCGGATTGTATAATAAACCCATCATAAAGAAAGGCCCCACACGGGGGAGGGTAAATAGTGTGAACATTGAAACTGCAAACAAACTTTTACAGTACAGAAAGGCGAGCGGACTGAGTCAAGAGGAGCTTGCCGAGAAAATCGGCGTAAGCCGTCAGGCTGTTAGCAAATGGGAACGGGCGGAGGCATCCCCTGACACAGACAACCTGATATTATTGGCACAGATTTACGGTGTCACCCTTGATGAGCTTTTAATGGGTGACCCGGCAACAACATTAAATAAAGAAAAAGAGGATAATTCCCAAAGCACCAATACTGATGATTGTGACAGTTCTAAAGAAAAGGACAATCAACAGGATAAAAAGGAATCCTATGTATCCTTTAAAAACGGAATACATATTAATGACGGCGATGACAAGGTTGACATCAGCTTTAAGGACGGCATCCACGTTGAGAGCAAGGACGGTACCAAGGTTTCTGTTGACAAGGACGGAGTGAACGTTGTTGATGAGGACGGAAATACCAAAGCATTTACTGATGAGCATGGTCACATTCACCATGATGACTGCAAATCCTCTGCTCACAGCAAGGCAAAGCATTTTCCTTATTGGGCTGTTGCCCTTGCCGGATTCTTCGCCTTTGGTTTCATAAATATTTTTGGCGGTTGGGCAACAAGCTGGCTATGGTTTTTGACAATTCCTATGTACTACACAGTTGTTGACGCAATCTTCAAAAAGAAATTAAGCCACTTTGCTTATCCTGTTCTTGTTGTATGGCTGTTCTGCTTTTTGGGTATGACCTGCGGACTGTGGCACCCATTGTGGCTTTTATTCTTAACCATTCCTCTCTACTACTACATTGCAGGAATTATAGATAAGAAGAATAAAAAGGTTAACGAAGGCTTTAGCGAAAACGGATACGATGTAACTGTTGAAAACACTCCAAAAAAGCACAGTACATTAACCATTGTGATAGGCATTATATGCGCTGTTATAATTGTAACCGGGGCAACTGCAGGTCTTGCTTTTTTATTTAGTGACACCGAAACAATTTCAAAAACCTATCAGCTTAACGATGACTTTACAGACAACATCCGCCTTGATAACGCCAGTTGTGATGTAACATTTCATCAAGGTTCTTTAAGAGGGCACAGCTATATTGAGTACACCCACAGCTATCGTGGAATAGTAAGTAGCAATAAAAGCAAAGAGCTTGACATTAAGCAGACATATAACACTACTGAAATTAAGCAGGACATTTGGTTTTTCCAACTTGGTTATTCACAGGAGAAAATCGACATTTATCTCTCAGACAAGGACTATGAGTCCCTGTACATTGACACAGCAAGCGGAAGCATCGACCTGGGCAACCTTGTATGCGACAGCATTGAGATAGACTCCTCCAGCGGTACTATTACAGGAAGAAAGCTGACTGCCGACACCCTTACAGTTGATTCAGCATCAGGTGATATTTATTTGGAGGGCAATTTCAGAACAGCAGGATTTGATGTATCCAGCGGAGATGTCCAGTTTAAAGACGGTATTATGCCGGAAAAAATAGACATAGACAGCAGTTCAGGCGATATTGAAGTATATCTACCTTACTATGAAGATGACGAGAAAGCCAACGAAGAAGCAGGTTTTACAGTCAACTATTCCAAGGCATCAGGTGACATAAATTCAGAGTTTCCAGTTCAAGGTGCATTTGACTCCGGTGACGGCAAGGCTGTTTACGGCAACGGTAAATCAGAAATCACCGTTGACATAGCATCGGGTGATGTGGAATTTAAAAAGAATAGAATTAAAAATATCAGCTAATATTAGTATTAATACAGCGCATATAGTGAAAGCTCGGCAAATTTTTGCCGAGCTTTTTTGTACATACTTGCTATTTATTAATCAATACCTAATTAATACTATAATTGATTGTATATTTTCCGTATTTATCCAATGTTATGTTTACAAAGACAGTTTGGGTAGTTCCGTTTTTGTAATGCATTTCAAATGTTAATGTATCTCCAAAATAGTCGTCAAAATCTTCAATACTTTCATATACTTTTTTTACTGCATTGGAATATTCAACCCTATCACTTATATCGCTATCATATTCAGGCTCTTCTTTTCCGATTATGGACAAAACTTCCTTTGAAAATCTTTCACAAGTAGGTCGCCATGTAATGAATCCGTCATCTGAAATTTTAATATTTTCAAATGACTTTTCCCAGCCGTTAGATGTGGTTGAATACTGATAATTTAGTACATTATTTTTTGCCTTAACACTGTAATCGGTTACAGTTTCGCTTTTAATTGAAAACTCAATACTATCCGGTGATATGCTAAACAATTTTTGATTGATAATCTTTCCCTTGTAAGAAGTATCTCCTTCATCATAGGGATAACCATCTGATTTAAATTTAACTGTATAATTAACCTTTTGAATACCTGCATTGTTGTCGAGATAGGTTTTCACAGGACTTAACATAACTTTCTGATATTTGTTATTATCGTCATTTTTTGCAAGTCTTTTAGGTAAAGCATAAAGGTGAAAGTCTGCACTGTTACTTGAAGTAGTTCTTGCATCGGTCACCGGTATTATTCCATTGCTATGGTTATTATTTGAATTATGGGAAATTATAATTCCAAAAATAACGGCAATAACACACAAGCAGGCAATAAGGCTTGACCATTTTATTATTACTTTGCTCTTCGGCTTATAATTCAAAGAAGACAAAATGATGTTTTCATCAATGTTACTGATAGCTTTGTATAAAATTTCTCTGTTGTGAGTTATCATAAATATACTCCCTCCTTTTCAAGTGCTGATTTCAAACTTTTTCTAAGTAGGAAAAGTTTACTTGACAGCTTTCCAGGTGATGTGTTCCACTGTTTTGCGATATTTTTAACAGATTCACCTTGCCAATACCTTAACACAAACAACGTTTGTTCCTGCTTGCTTAATGTTAATAACCATTTATTAATTGTTGATGTCAGTTCTGTAAGTTCAAATTCATTCTCTATCTGTGAGGTTGATGAAACAACATCTTCCAATTCACTGAAAAGGATTTCAATACCTGTATTTCTCTTTTGTGTATGTTTTTTCTTCCACAAATCAATAGCAATATTTCTTGTGATTTTTCCTATGTATGCTTTCAGGCTTGTGGGTCTGTTAGGTGGAATAGAGTTCCACACCTTAAGGTAAGTATCATTTTCACATTCATCTGTATCTTCGTTATTTGAAAGGATGTTAAATGCAATTTTTCTGCAAAATGGACTGTATTTGTTCTTTGTTTCCTTAATCGCTTGTTCAGTTCTTGAAAAGTATAGATTGATTATTTGCTTATCATCCAAACAAACCCCTCCTTTATTTTTCCCTTCACATATATAGACGAGAAAACTCAAGAAATATTTGCGGATAAATTAATTTTTGCTTTTTTGAGTTATAATTAAAGAAATACGCAAAAATCCCCTGTCAAAAGACAGGGGATGATTTTATGCAATAACTATAAATTATATCTTATAATTATTCGTTGATAGCTGTAACAGCACCTGAACCAACTGTTCTACCGCCTTCACGGATAGCGAAACGAAGACCCTCTTCGATAGCGATAGGAGTGATAAGCTCAACAGACATTTCAACGTTATCACCAGGCATACACATTTCTGTGCCCTCTGGAAGAGAAATTGTACCTGTAACGTCAGTTGTTCTGAAGTAGAACTGTGGACGATAGTTGTTGAAGAATGGTGTATGACGGCCACCTTCGTCCTTTGTAAGAACGTAAACCTGACCGCTGAATGCCTTATGTGGCTTGATTGAGCCTGGCTTTGCAAGAACCTGACCTCTTTCGATTTCAGTTCTCTGAACACCTCTGAGAAGTGCACCTACGTTATCGCCGCACTCTGCATAGTCAAGAGACTTTCTGAACATTTCAAGACCTGTAACAACAACCTTACGGATTTCGTCTGTAAGACCAACGATTTCAACTTCTTCGTTAACGTTGATACGACCTCTTTCAACTCTACCTGTTGCAACAGTACCACGACCTGTGATTGTGAATACGTCTTCAACAGGCATGATAAATGGCTTGTCGGAATCTCTCTCTGGAGTTGGGATGAACTCATCAACAGCATCCATAAGCTCGTGGATACACTTGTACTCAGGAGCGTTAGGATCAGTAGATGCGCTCTGAAGAGCAACATAAGCAGAACCCTTGATGATTGGTGTATCGTCGCCAGGGAACTCATATTCATTAAGAAGGTCACGGATTTCCATCTCTACGAGTTCGAGGAGTTCTTCGTCGTCAACCTGGTCAGTCTTGTTCATAAATACAACAATATATGGAACACCAACCTGACGGGAAAGAAGGATGTGCTCTCTTGTCTGTGGCATAGGACCATCAGCAGCAGAAACAACGAGGATAGCACCGTCCATCTGAGCAGCACCAGTGATCATATTCTTAACATAGTCAGCATGGCCTGGGCAGTCAACGTGTGCATAGTGACGGTTAGCTGTCTCATACTCAACGTGAGCTGTGTTGATTGTAATACCTCTTTCTCTCTCTTCTGGAGCCTTATCGATATTAGCATAATCAACGAAATCTGCCTCACCGTTAAGGTTAAGAACCTTTGTGATAGCAGCTGTAAGTGTAGTCTTACCATGGTCAACGTGACCAATAGTACCAATGTTTACATGTGGCTTATTTCTTTCAAACTTTTCTCTTGCCATTTTTATAATCCTCCTTAGATTAATAATCTTGGTTATTTTTATTCTAACAATTTTTTAAAAAAATTGCAATAGGTTTTACTGAATAATTCAGTATTTTAGATGATTTATTAGGGAGTCCCCTAATTAGTCATCAGACTTTTTACGCTTTGACATAATGTCTTCAGCAATAGACTTTGGAACTTCCTGATATGTGTCTGGTTCCATTACATACTGACCACGGCCCTGTGTCTTGGAACGCATATCAGTTGCATAGCCGAACATTTCAGAAAGTGGAACATGAGAGTTGATACGCTGTGCGTTACCAACAGCCTCCATACCCTGAATCTGACCACGACGGGAGTTAAGGTCGCCGATAACATCGCCCATATACTCCTCAGGTACAATAACTGTAACCTTCATAAGTGGTTCAAGAAGAACAGGGTCAGCCTTCTTCATTGCTTCCTTAAATGCCATAGAACCGGCAATCTTAAATGCCATTTCGGATGAGTCAACTTCGTGGTAAGAACCATCGTAAAGCTCAACCTTACAGTCAACAACATTGTAGTTGGCAAGTACACCTGAGAGCATTGCGCCCTGGATACCCTGGTCAACTGCAGGGATGTATTCCTTAGGAATAGCACCACCGACAATAGAGTTAACAAACTCGTAGCCCTTGCCTGGGTTTGGTGAAACACGAATCTTAACATGACCGTACTGACCTTTACCACCGGACTGACGAGCATATTTCATATCAACATCGGCATCCTTACGGATTGTTTCTTTATAAGCAACCTGTGGAGCACCAATGTTAGCCTCTACCTTAAATTCACGGAGAAGTCTGTCAACGATAATTTCAAGGTGAAGCTCACCCATACCGGCAATGATTGTCTGACCGGTTTCTTCATCTGTGTAAGCCTTGAATGTTGGGTCTTCTTCTGCAAGCTTTGCAAGAGCAATACCCATCTTTTCCTG
>JBJEPA010000249.1:0-4028 GCA_051880995.1 Ruminococcus sp. | reverse complement strand
TCTGCTCTCCGCTTCACGCACCGCTTCGTCGGTGGGAATGGGTACAACATCAATCGACATCATCAGATTGCGGTTAAGGTCTGTAAGCTCCGCCACCATACTGTCCTTGATATACGACGCATACTCACGAAGGAAAAGCACTCTGCCGTAGCGATCTCCGATTTTGAAATAGTCGCTTTCAAACTCCATAGAATCAGGGCAGATATAGTCCTTGAAATCGTGTCCTTTCTTTCGGGTTTCCTTAGTGTCAAAATGAAAAGAGCTTTCCTCACCGACTCTGTAAAAGTCGTGGAAAACTCTCAGTCGTTCATCTGTTTCAAGCTCGGTGCATTTGCTTCCGAGCCTGCCGAAGTGGGCAATCAGGTCTGCACCGACACGGGCAAAGTAATTTCTTGCTTCCTCTATGTTTTTCTTGTTGATAGAGATGGTAATATACTTGTCCTGCACAATGGCGTTTGCTCCGGTCGCTTTTTCGAGCAGCATTTTGTTGTATTCCTCACGGTACACATCAAGCTCATCGCCTTTCAGCGGCAGAAGAATGGTTTTCTCAAAGTCCAGTCGGTTCAGCCTGCGGTTGTTGATTGTGATTTTGGTTGTAGCACCGCTGTCAAAAGAATTGAGCAGCTCAGAGTATTCAAGGAACATTGCTTCCTTGTCCTCACGGCTGGCTACCGCATAATTTATATCCGTAAACTTAAAGGATTTGGAGAACTTATCCTTGCCGACCTGAAAAATGCCGTCATCATAGATTGCCTTAATAGGAATGACATCCTGTACGCCCTTCGGTACAACAAACTTCTCCTTATCCTGTTTGAAAAGATTTGTCAGTGTCTTAATCATTGGTTTTCAATACCTCCTTGCTTTTTTGTTCCATACTCGGCTTCATCAGCTCAAAGTAGGTGTTGGTGGAATGGAATACGAGCTTTTTCGGCATAAGAAATTCACTCTTGATCCACGCCCACACAAATTTCTCTGCGGTCATACCGTTGTACTTAATGAAGCCCAGCGCCGCAAAGGGTGCGGCCGCTAAAATACACATCCACGACACGGTTTCAGTGCCGACATACGGTTTGAGCAGAAAATATACGCCCACCGCAACTGTGCACGCCAAGACAGAAAAGATGAACTGTCGAAGCGTTAGTCCGAAAAACATACTTTCCGTGTAGTTGCGGATTTCTCTGTTAATTTTTACTTCCATTTTTGCTCCTTTCCCGGCGGCGAGCTTTTATGATTTCTTCCTTGCAGACACACTCATCGGCAAGACAGATAACCCTCCGCTTGCGTTTGCCGCCGTAATACAGACAATATCTGCAATCGCAATCCTCAAGGGAATACCCTGAGAATTTGTTGTATCTTCGTGTTGTTTGTTTCATTGCAAAATCTCCTTACAGTCCCATCATTTCTCGTATAATGCGGTCTGACATCTTGACTGAGCCAACCAAAACGAGCATATTAAAGACAAGCTCTCCGATATATGCCCACACCTGTGTTACGGCTGCTGCACTTGTATCTACAACGGGCGGCGATGAAGCGAACACCGAGAAGATAATGCAGGCAAGCACGATGACCGCACCTTCAAGCAAAACTGCACAGTAGCTCTTGATAAAGGACTTACCCACATTCTGCGAGGGTTCTCCCGCAAAGGTTGAAAGCGGAATCGGGGCAAGCGCCGTATACATATACAGCTTAAAGAAACGCCCGTAAACAGTCATAATAAGCAGGAAGGAAAGGACTGTAATGAAAAGTCCGCCGATAAGCGTTACCGCCCATAGCGGAATACTCTCAAAAAAGCCACAGTCATCTATTGTCGTTACCATCTCAGCCGGGAGCGTTGTCTGCTGCGGCGAACCGAAGCCTGCGGCGTTCATAATGGTTGTAATCGTACCTTGTACGATGTTGAACAGCGCAAGCATCAGCTCCATACCGTAGGTGATCGCACCTTTGGCAAGGGCAAACCTGATAAATAGCTTCAGTGCGTGTTCCGGTTTCTTCACATCGGAGAACGAACCGCAGGTTTTTACCATACCGACTACAAAAAACAAAACGAGCAGTGCCAAGCCGATAGCCTGAACAGCACCGTTTATATTGACAATCACGCTCCATATACCGCCGCCTTTGAAGTTCTGCGGCGTCGTTGTGATAAGCGTCCATATTTCAGATAGCTTCTCATTCCAAGTTTCAAGGGCGTTTTCGAGATTTTGCACAACCCAGTTATCACTCAAATTGACGCACCTCCTTTACAAATTTGGGGCATACCCGATTTTTCGGATATGCCCCTTTTGAGTGTTTCCTTGCTTAACCCGTAATGAGAGTGAGGATTTCCTTTGCAAAGGTGATGATGACACCGCCTGCAAGGGTAAGGAAGCCATTGGCTCTCTGCGAAGGATCGTGGGATTTCAGGGAAAGACCGACCTGAACAATACCGAAGCCGAGCAGGATAAGTCCGATTGCACGGATGAGTCCGAAAATAAAATCGGACAGATTGTTGATAACGGTCAGCGGATCTCCGCTTGCCGCAAATGCGGTCATAGTCATACAGCCGATAAATGCCATACAAAGCACAACGGCGCAGTAGGCACGAAAGCCCTTTTTAACCTTTCCGGTCAAGGCTAACTTCTTGGTTTCCTTGTTATTGGTTTTCTTAAAAATGTTCATTGTGTTTACCTCCATAAATTTATTCATTTTCAAAGTCCTCGTCTGAGAGGAGTTCGTAATTGATTTCTGCTACTTCGGTTTCGGGAGCCTTGAATTTATCAAAGCTGATAAGTTCGATGGTAGCGACATCGGACTTCACTTCGCCGTGTTCGTAAACGCCGGCTTTTCCGTCTGCGGTCAGCGCCACATTGGGGTGCTTGAGAATATCGTATTTGAAATCAAGCACCGGACGCTCGCCACGGATAAAGAGAATTGCGTAACGGTTATCAAGCATACGAACCTCGTCCGGGGTTAGCAGCTCTCGACCGCTGATTTGGTAGTTAGTTGAATAACTGCCGCTTCGACCTTCGCTTTTGCCGTAGGTGTTGGTATCAATCGTGGATTTACCGAGCAGCTCGCTCACATATTTGTGGGTGGACTGTTCATTGCCGCCTAAGTACAAAAACTCGTCGCAGTTCCCCACGATGCTTTCCCACTGCTTCTCGAACAGTGCTTTAAGCTGTGCCAAGTTTTGTAGGATGATACTGACAGATACCGAGCGAGAACGCATAACGGAAAGTATCTTGTCAAAGTCATCAGGGAGCGAAACATTGGCAAACTCGTCCATCAGGAAATGGACAGGGATAGGCAAGCTGCCGCCGTGTATGTGGTCGGCGGAATAAAACAACTGCTGAAAAAGCTGTGTGTAAAGGATAGATACCAAGAAGTTAAAGCTCGTATCGTTATCAGGTATCAGGGCAAATAGTGCCGTTTTCTTTTCACCGAGGGTTTCAAGCTCCAGCTCATCGGTTGAGGTGAGTGAAGCAAGGCTTTCAAGGTTGAATTTCTCCAAACGGGCGGCAAGGGTAATCTGAATGGATTTCAGCGTTTTTGCCGAGCCTGAATGGTAGGAATGATAATACTTGAGTGCGATATGGTCGGGGTTCTCATATTCCAGTTCGGAAAAGAGATTATCAAGGGGCGAAGGTCTTGGCTCTTCCTCATCTTCAATTGCGCCGGCTCTGAGCATTTCCATTACCATTGCAAAGTTCTGTTCATCTTCGGGAGCTTCGTAATGAAGATAGAATACAAGTGCAAGCAAAAGCATTGACGCTGCCGTGTCCCAAAAAGGATCATTGCTTTGAGAACCCTTCGGCGTGGTACTCTTGAAAAGGTTGGTTACAAGTCTTTGAATATCGTTGTCATTCTGCAAATATACAAAAGGGTTATAGCAATGGCTTTTCTCCATTGAGATAAGGTCAAGGACTTTTATCTCATATCCATTTGCTTCAAGCAGTTTGCCAACGTCACGGACCATTTCACCTTTCGGATCGAGAATCACAAAGGAAGTGTTAGCCTGCATCAAATTGGGTTTACAGTAGAAACGGGTTTTG
>JBJEPA010000248.1:0-4043 GCA_051880995.1 Ruminococcus sp. | reverse complement strand
TTTTGTCTATATCCGACAAAAAGTCACTTTCACTGTCTTCACTTGTAAGGTCAGGAAGTTCGGCAAAGGTCACACTAAGGTCATCTAGTACAGAATGTTCAAGTAGGTAGTTCAGCTTTTTTTCGTTCTTTTCCCATTTATCTACCAAAGTACGGCTCAAATCCTCAGCCTTTTCATAGTCTTTTTTTTCAACAGCCACTCGTGCCTCTTCAATGGTTTCAACAAATGTGTTGTAGCTGTTTCTAACCGCAATAATTTCCGTAAAGCAAATACCAAGGGCAATAATCACCAGCACAAGTGCATACCACAGTCTTTTCACATCAATCCCTCCTGATTATGTTGTATTCCTTATCCCTGTTTGCGGTCATAATAAATACTTCATCAATAGTCAAATCATTTTCTCTTAGTACGCTGTCAACCCATTCCTTAGTAAGATTACAAAGTTCAAGAGAGTTTGAAAGATAGCGAGAATCATTAATTACAACGGCCTCAATTCCTTTGTCAGGAATTTCTATTCCCATATCCTCCGCAGATGGAGTGCGTTTATCAGGCTTTTCCAGTACGCTTACATCACCGTTGGTTTCAACAATGCAGTACTGCACATCCTCCAAGGAAAAAATCCCCTGTTGCCTTAGCTGAACACACAAATCCTCTGTTGTCATACGCAGCCTTCTCATCTGGTCTTGCAAAATTTTTCCGTCCTTAATTACCATTTCGGGAGAACCGCAGACAATTTTCCGGAAATTCCCGCTTTTAAGCATAATAACGGAAAAAAGTATCTCCAAAGAAATCAGTATCAGTATGGGAACAATACCGGAAAGCAAGGGCTGTCCTGTATTTTGCATAGGAATAACCGCAATATCCGAAATTAAAAGCGTGATAACAAGCTCGCTGGTCTGCATTTCCGAAAGCTGTCTTTTACCCATAATTCTAAGGGCAATAAGTATAAAGATATAGAGAATTACTGTTCTGATAATTGAAATTAACATTAAATCACCACTAATAGCATTTCTCTAAAAACCAAAATCATACATAAATGTATAATTCATCTTTTTTTCAAAACTATAATAATGGTGATAAAATGTTCAAAAATTTGGCTCAAAATATAGAATACTTAAAAAATCTTACTGACAAATCAGCAGATTTTACAGTGAGGAATATGGTTCTAAGTGACGGAACTTCAGTTGCCATAATTACAATTGAGGGTATGGTGAACAAGGACGGACTTGCTCTTTCCGTCACAAATCCCCTTGTTAGCATAGCTATTCCCAATGGCGTAAATAAGTATGAGTATATCCGTGACAGGGTGCTTACCTCAAGCGAAATTGTTGAGATAGACACTTTTAATCAGCTTATTGAATTTTCAATGTCAGGCTTTGCTGTGGTGGCTGTGGATGGATACAGCAAAATGCTTGTTGTTGGTATTCAGGGATTTTCCTTTAGAAGTGTCTCCGAACCATCAACCGAAATGGTGTTCAGGGGAAGTCGTGAGGGTTTTACAGAACCCCTTAGGATAAATATGACCCTTATCCGAAGAAGGATAAAAAGCCCGGACCTTGTTTTCAAAGCAATGACAATAGGGGATATTTCTAAAACACAAATTTGCCTTTGCTACCTAAAGTCAGCGGTGTCAAACAAAATTCTTGACGAACTTGTGCGTCGGCTTAAAAGCATCAATCTTGATACAGTCCTTGCGTCCGGTTACCTTGTTTCTTACCTTGGTGACAACAACCACAACACCCTGATTTCCACAGTGGGGGTTACGGAGCGCCCCGACACCCTTTGCGGAAAAATCACAGAGGGAAGAATAGGTGTGCTTGTAGATGGTACTCCATCAGCAATCATAGTACCTCACCTGTTTATCGAAAATTTCCAAAGCTTTGACGACTATTCAAACCGACCATACTTCTCAACCTTTATAAGAATACTAAAGTATATCTCCTTCTTCTTTGCCCTTTATCTGCCGGGACTTTTTGTGGCTGTCACAGATTTTCAGCCGGAGTATATTCCAAGAGGACTGCTAAACCATATAGTATCATCCCTCGAAACAACACCCTTCCCCCTCGTGCTGGAGGTGCTCCTTGTAACCTTTATGTACGAGGTTATGCGTGAGGCAGGACTTCGATTACCAAAGCCTTTGGGCCACGCTGTTGGAATTGTAGGGGCTCTTGTAATAGGCGAAACAGGAGTTTCCGCAGGACTAATCTGTGCCACAACATTAATTATAGTAGCCTTTTCCGCAATATGCTCCTATGTTGTCCCCGACCTTTACGGAGCAATTACTGTACTGAAATTTATCTTCATCATAGTCGGCGGTGTATTTGGCTTTTTGGGAATAGTTCTTGCATCCCTTGTTGCTGTGGTTTCAGTTTCATCACTAAGGAGCTTTGGAGTGCCATTTCTTTCGCCGATTGCTCCGGTTTCCAAGGGCATACTCAAAGATAACTTTATCCGTGCAGATTGGCACAGGCTGACAAAGCATAAAATAAAAGTTCAAAATATGGAGGGGGCAGAGGATGATTTTAAACAGTAAAATTAGCGGATTACAGTTTTCCGTATTTGTTGCACTTTCAACTCTTGCTTTCGTCACAATAGAGGGAAAAACTGTTTCATGCCTCTCAATGATAATCTCAATAGTTATAGCTTTTTTACTTCTCATACCAACTTTCTTTATTTCTTCAAAAGAAAAACTAGAAATACCCCCTGTGTTCCAGGTGGTAATTGCAATTTTTGTCACAGCAATGTCCGTGTATATCCTCAATGGTTTTTCTGACTTTTTTGTAAAGCATATAAACCCAAACAGTCCACAATTTATAATTTCAGCACTTTTCATTTTGGCACTTTTATATCCGGCAACAAAGGGGATAGAGGCAACCTCCCGAAGTGCAATAATCACAGGTGCTTTTGTCCTTTCAGCAATAATCCTCATTGTAGCATGTGTGCCTTACGGCGATATGGCAAACTTTGCCGATAACGAAAAGTCAGCACAGCCTGCTGAAATTACAGATATAATCTTAATGTTTTCACCAATTTCTCTATCTTTTTTCTTCTTTAGAAATTTTGGTACCGGAAAAGTAAAAACAGTTACCCTGCCTTTTATCATCGTTTCCCTTATAACAGGTGTGGTAATGTGTTTTGTAAAACTCCTTAATGTGTCAGAGTACAGCCATCCCTTTTACATCCTTTCTCAGGTGTCATTTAAGGTGATACCAATGGGCTTTTCAAGCCTTTTTATAGCACTTTCAATCACCTGTGTTTTCTTTGCACTTATGTATTTCACCCTTATTGTAAAAAGCATAGGAAAAAATAATACAAAGGTGATATCTACAACATTCCTTGTTGTTGTTTACTGCCTTTCTGTCATGACCTCCTATGTAAAGGAGATAGGGGATATTTTGCTAAACAGGTATTTTCTCCTTGTATTACTTCTCATAATTACCCTGATTGTGCCAATAGCTGTAAAGGTAAAGGAGAATCGTAATGGCTAAAAGAATTATTTGTGTATTTGTAACAGTTTTAGTTATGCTGTCCTTTACAGGGTGTCAAAGCTACGAAATCAGCCGAAAGCTTGTAAGCGATGTAATAGTGCTTACAAAGGATGAGATTATTCTTCTTAATGACAGCTTTTCAAAAGAGCCAAAGGTTTATTCTGTCCCTCATGAAAGCTTTGAAAATTCTATGAAAGAAATAAAAACAAAATATGACTTAACTCCATTTCTCTCTCATACCAAGGATGTAATAATTTCCGCTGAAATAACTGTAAAAGAGCTTGCTTCCTATATAGAAGAATTAAAGTCCTACTATCAAATTCCTCCTGACATCCGTATTTCCCTTGCAGAAAGTCCTGCAATAGATATGATTAAAAAGGGTGAGATAACCTCAGACAGCCTTAATGTAATTATTAAGAACAACAACTTGTGTGATGAAAGAATATGTGCATATAGTGAAGCATTATTCGGCAAGGAATTTTCTCTTATATATGAAGATGATGGAGAAATTAAGATTAAAAGAATTACCATTTAGCCAATGGGTTACTTTACCAA
>JBJEPA010000247.1:0-4044 GCA_051880995.1 Ruminococcus sp. | reverse complement strand
AAAGAGCTGAGGACTTTTATAAGTTGAGTGATAAAATCTGGGAAAATGCTGAAATTCGATTCAAAGAGAAAGAGTCAGTAAAGGATTATGTTGCTTTTCTGGAAAATGAAGGCTTTAAAGTAACCGTTGGAGATGCCGGTCTGAAGACGGGATTCCACGCCCAATGGGGAAACGGAAAGCCTGTAATTGGCTTTCTGGGAGAGTATGACGCACTTGCAGGGCTGAGTCAAAAGGCAGGTGTTGACCTTAAGGAGCCTTTGGAAAAAGAGGGCAACGGACATGGTTGCGGTCATAATCTTCTTGGTGTGGGTGCACTAATGGGCGCTGTGGGCTTTAAGCATTATCTGGAAACAGAAGGAAAAACCGGAACCGTGGTGTTTTTCGGATGCCCTGCCGAGGAGGGCGGAAGCGGAAAAACATTTATGGCACGTGAGGGATGCTTTGATAAGCTTGATTTGGCATTAAGCTGGCATCCCAACGATTGCAATATGATGCCTCCCGGACCGGTTTTGGCTAATGACTCCATCCGTTATAGCTTTACCGGTAAAGCCTCTCATGCAGCGGCGGCACCGGAGGCAGGAAGAAGTGCACTTGATGCCCTTGAGTTGATGAATATAGGAGTTCAATTCCTCAGAGAGCATATTCCGTCAACTGCAAGAATTCATTATGCCATAACGGACGCAGGAGGCATTTCCCCAAATATCGTTCAGCCCTATGCATCGGCACTGTATCAGATCAGAGCCCCCTTTGCACCTGAACTTTCCGATATTTATAAGCGTGTCAATAATATAGCAAAAGGTGCAGCCATGATGACCGATACACAGGTTGAAATCAAATTCCTAAAAGGAACCAGCAATACAGTTCTGATTCCGGCACTGGATGAGGTAATGTACAATAATATGCTGGAAATTCCAAACCCTGTTGAGGGTGCGAAGGATATGGATTTTGCCGGTGAAATCGTCAAAACCCAGATGCCTGCCGACAGTATTCCTGAAAATGTGTTTGATTTAAAGCCCAGAAATTGGAACAAGTCGGGAAGCATTCCAATTCCGGGTTCCTCCGATGTGGGAGATGTGAGCTGGGTTTGTCCTGTTTCACAGTGCGGTACAAGCACTTGGCCGGTAGGAACTGCTCCCCACAGCTGGCAGGCTGTGGCCTGTGGCAAAAGTGATTTTGCCCACAGGGGGATGTTGTATGCCGGTCAGATTATCGCAGCAACAGCTATTGATGTTTGCAATAACCCCAAAATCATAGAAACCGCATGGAAACAGCTAAAGGAGAAGACAGGTAATCATCCCTATCATTGCCCGATTCCACCGGAAATTACACCGGAAATCCTGGAGTCTGAAACAACATAAGCAATAAGGTATTTTTCCTTTGCCTATCTAAAGCATCCTTATGATGCTTTAGTATTTATATGGAATCTCACTTATCTGACAAATGGTGGAACTGCTTACCTCTCCGCACGAACTGACAAAATATAAGGACAGCATCACCGAGGCACTCTTTAAGGGTACAAAAAGAAATATTGAAAGTGACCTGACACAAAAACACAGAGGTCGAGTAAGTAACTAAGAGTTATTTACTCGACCTCTTTATTATGGTATAAGCCAAAGAAAGAACATTATATTGATGAGATTATATGGTTAATATTCGCTCATTACTCCTCACTCCTGTCACAGGGACGCAATTTCTTGGAATCAATATGGCGTGCCCTGCACTCGTTACATCTTCCGTGTCTGATACACTTCGTCTTTTGGCAAGGACAGTCCCTGTTAATCACCATTCTGTACTCCATGGGGACATAAACTATTCCTTTGTCGTTCTTAATATCGTCTGTAACTGAAAAACCAAGTTTCTCATATATAGGAACAGCATACAAAGAAGAATGTACCGTAATAACCTGAGAAGTGTTATTCCTAAGGACAGTATTCCACAGCTTTTTACCTATTCCCTGTTTGTGATAATTTCCGTCCACAAAGAATAACGCAATATGCCTGCCGGAATTTCTTGTTGCTATTATGCCAAGTAACTCTCTGTTTTCATAGGCACCGTAGGCGGTAAGGGAATCAAGATATTCTTTGGAATGTATCGAATCCCAAAATATCTGTTTTCCCCTTTCCGGGTAATTTACAGCCTCATAATCACAAAACACCCTCCACACCAGGGGTAGGGCATTAAAAAGCTTTTTCCTGTTTAGTAATTTGATTTTCACTCCACTGCTCCTTTGAGATATATGTAAAATGTTCTGTCCGCACATCTCCCATCAAGGTGCAAGGCTTATCTTTTTCTGTGTGATGATATTTAAAACCGCACTTTTCCTGACAACGCTTTGACTTGTCATTTCCATCATAATACCCGCACCACATTCCATTGTAGCCTAAATCAATAAAAGCATGTCTTTGAATTTCTCTCACTGCCTCCGGAATATATCCATTCCCCCAAAAAGGAACTCCTATCCAATAACCAACCTCAACTTCGTCTTTTGCTGAAGAGGTATGTGACTGCATAGGCGGTATAAGTCCTATGCTACCAATAGCCTTGTTATCTTCTCTTAAGCATACGGCAAATGTTTCCTCTGCCGACAAAACATTCTTTATTATTTCAAGGCTGTTTTCTACACTTGTATGTACAGGCCAACCGGCAATGGGTCCAACCATTGGGTCCTTTGCATATTCATACAAACTTTCTGCATCAGTTTCTTCCCACGGACGGAGTATCAATCTTTCTGTTACAAATTCCATATTCCCCTCCCCCTTATCGGGATAAATACGCTGTTTATTTCCAAGGCTTTGCTCCGTCAAGCCAGCCCATTTCTTTCCAATATTCCTTTTCAAAGGGTGACGCTCCCCAGTTAGCTTTTTGCATATTCTTTCCCATCCAAAAAAGGAATCTTGTTCTTACCCCTATATGTACCTTTTTATTCCTTGAAAGGGAATTTCCCAGCCTTTTCATATCCTTTTCAATTTTATCTTTTTTCTTTTTGGGAACCATATTCCAGTTCATAGCCTGAACCGTCACTCCGTATTTTGTCACCTTTGGAATACACCAATTACTGAGATTGTCGGCAATCCGCTTGGTTGCCTTTTTAGCTCCTGAACCGGCGGTTGTGGAAATCACCACAGCACGCTTAGTGAACATCTCCGGATATGGCTTATGAGCCATCCAATTAGTAAAGGACAAATCAAGAAAAGACTTCATAGGCGCACTTGGCATCATACAGTAGTTTGGAGTAGTGAAAATCAGCAAATCCGCTGACCTCATCTCGTCATCAATCTTTTTCTTATCATCCCAAAAAGGACATTTTTCCCTGCTCTCCAGACAGCTGTAGCAACCTGTACAAAAATGGTTCAAGTCCCTTGGCAGGAAAAATTCAGTAACCTCTTTCTCACAATTAATATTCCGCAAAAGAATATTAGCCACATTCCAAGTACTCCCCTTATGATTCTGCCCGTGAATCAATACAATTTTCATATGTAAATCACCTTACTAAATCCGTTATCTCAATAATATAATATCAGTTTCCCTAAACAGACAGTAAAAAAGGCTTGTAAACTACAAAAAACACAAGTGCTGTAACAACAAATACAGTTGCAAAATATAAAACCCTATTATCTGTTTTTTTGAAAAATACAATCCCAAACAGAAGTGCAAACGAAGAATCAAATACAGTCTGTGCTAAAAGCATATGCCTGTTTATAAGAACAAACCAGCATCCTATCCCCTCTGCCAACATTGCGCCAACAGGCAAAGCGTATAGAATTGAACTGAATTTATTGTTTTTGTTCCAATAATACAAAACAAAACTACCAATACCGCAAGCCAATGACAGTGCTGAATATATAAGAAACAAATTGGTTTGAAATTCACCCTCATTATTGAACTTTTCTATAAAAAAACCTGATATATATTTTAGCACATAATAGCTTATTGTCATACCAAACATATATAGAAATGTGTTTATAAAAGCTCCTTTATTAGATGAACTGATATAAGTAATTACACTAACACTTGCAATCCAAAACCCAAATAAGGTAGCAATGG
>JBJEPA010000246.1:0-4047 GCA_051880995.1 Ruminococcus sp. | reverse complement strand
TGAATGTTGGGTCTTCTTCTGCAAGCTTTGCAAGAGCAATACCCATCTTTTCCTGACCTGCTTTTGTCTTAGGTTCAATAGCAACCCTGATAACAGGCTCTGGGAATTCCATTGACTCAAGGATGATTGGGTGCTTTTCGTCGCAAAGTGTATCACCTGTTGTTGTGTTCTTAAGACCAACAGCAGCGGCGATATCACCTGCGTAAACTGTATCAATATCTTTTCTGTTGTTTGCATGCATCTGAAGGATACGACCAAGTCTTTCGTTCTTATCCTTAGAAGCATTGTAAACAGTTTGACCTGCATTAACTACGCCGGAATAAACTCTGAAGAAGCAGAGCTTACCAACATATGGGTCAGTTGCAATCTTAAATGCAAGAGCTGCAAATGGCTCTTCGTCAGAAGAATGTCTTTCATCTTCTGCCTCTGTATCTGGGTTAATACCCTTGATAGCAGGGATGTCAACCGGTGCAGGCATATAATCAACAATGGCATCAAGCAAAAGCTGAACACCCTTGTTGCGGTAAGAAGTACCGCAAGTAACAGGAACCATATCGTTAGCGATGGTTGCCTTACGGATAGTGGATTTAATTTCCTCTACTGTAAGCTCTTCACCCTCAAAGTACTTCTCCATAAGAGCGTCGTCCTGCTCGGCAACAGCATCAATAAGCTGTTCACGATACTTTTCAGCAAGTTCCTTCATATCTTCAGGAATTTCTTCCTCTCTGATATCCTTACCAAGGTCGTCATAGTAAACCTCTGCCTTCATTGTAACAAGGTCAATGATTCCCTTGAACTCGTCCTCAGCGCCGATAGGAAGCTGAATTGGAACTGCATTACAGTTGAGTCTTTCTTTCATCATTTCAACAACTCTGTAGAAGTCTGCGCCCATAATGTCCATCTTGTTGACATAAGCCATTCTTGGAACCTTATAGGTATCAGCCTGTCTCCAAACTGTTTCAGACTGTGGCTCAACACCACCCTTAGCACAGAGAACTGTAACTGAGCCGTCGAGAACACGAAGTGAACGCTCAACCTCAGCTGTAAAGTCAACGTGGCCAGGTGTGTCGATGATGTTGATACGATGTTTTTTCCAGAAGCATGTTGTAGCAGCAGATGTGATTGTTACACCACGCTCCTGCTCCTGAACCATCCAGTCCATGGTAGCTGCGCCTTCATGAACTTCACCAATCTTGTGATTGATTCCGGTATAGTACAGGATTCTTTCGGTAGTAGTAGTTTTACCGGCATCAATGTGAGCCATGATACCGATATTTCTTGTCATTTCAAGTGAGACCTGTCTAGCCATAATTATCCTCCCTCATTAAATTTTTTGCTAAGAAGCTTTCACATTACCATCTGTAGTGTGCGAAAGCCTTGTTAGCTTCTGCCATCTTGTGAGTATCTTCACGCTTCTTAAATGCACCGCCTGTGCTGTTGATGGCGTCGAGGATTTCACCAGCAAGTCTTTCCTTCATTGTTCTTTCTGAACGATTTCTGGAATATGCTGTAATCCAGCGAAGACCAAGTGTCTGTCTTCTCTCTGGTCTAACTTCCATTGGAACCTGATAAGTAGCACCACCTACACGGCGAGCCTTAACTTCGAGAACCGGCATAACATTTTCCATAGCAGCCTCAAAGGTTTCCAGTGGATCCTTACCTGTCTTTTCCTGAATGATGTCAAATGCACCGTAAACGATTTTCTGTGCAACACCCTTCTTACCATCAAGCATAATGTTGTTGATGAGACGGGTAACTAACTTTGAATTATACATTGGGTCTGGCAAAACATCACGTTTTGCAATTGAGCCTCTTCTTGGCACTTTACTTCCCTCCTTCACAATATTTGAGATATCATAGGTACTCGAAAGCGACAAACTCCCGTACTGCCAACAGAGACTATATACTATATATAAAGCTCTGCATATGCAGTAACTATTAAACTTTTTAACGGTTATTTGTCAATTCCTTATTTACCTGCTTTTGGACGCTTTGCGCCATACTTTGAACGAGCCTGATTTCTGTTAGCAACGCCCTGAGCATCAAGTGTGCCACGAACGATATGGTAACGTACACCAGGAAGGTCCTTTACACGGCCACCACGAATAAGAACAACTGAGTGCTCCTGAAGATTGTGACCTACGCCAGGGATATAGGAACTAACTTCAATACCGTTAGAAAGTCTTACTCTGGCAATCTTTCTCAGAGCTGAGTTAGGCTTCTTAGGTGTAGCTGTTGACACTTTAGTACATACGCCTCTCTTCTGTGGGGAAGCATTGTTTGTAGCAACTCTCTTCTGTGAGTTCCAACCCTTTAAGAGAGCAGGTGCCTTTGCCTTCTTTTCAGTAACTTCTCTACCCTTGCGAACAAGCTGGTTAAATGTAGGCATTATTTTCCTCCTTCTTTAGTTATTTCGGTTTTACCGATATTCCCTTTTGGGAAAGCAGTGAATGGTTGTCCAAATGGACGCAATTATCCCATTCCACGCTTTTTCAATTCTATCATAACAGTTACAAGTTTGTCAACAATTATTTTTACGATTTCGCCCTATTTTTTAAAGATTTTTTCTAATTTTCTCAGTTTTATTAATTATTTTCAAAGGCTAATCTAACAACCCCTGTTAAGTTGATGTTTCTTTCTAAAATTTTGCCCATAGGTGCAAAAAATCCGCCGGAATAATCCAACGGATTTTGTAATGATATTGGGTATATTATTCAAACTGCTGTGTTGGCTGTGGCTGAATATAATTTTCTTCCAGTTCAACACCGTTATATTTATGCATACCAGTACCTGCAGGAATAAGCTTACCGATGATAACATTTTCCTTAAGGCCAACAAGTGGGTCAACCTTGCCCTTGATTGCAGCGTCTGTAAGAACTCTTGTTGTTTCCTGGAATGATGCTGCTGAAAGGAAGGAATCTGTTGCGAGGGCTGCCTTGGTAATACCAAGGAGAAGCTGTGTGTAGGTAGCCTTCTTAAGACCCTCTTCACCGTTATTGATTCTTTCCTGAATCTTCTTATTCTCGTAGATAACCTCGTTGCGGTCATAGTTCTGACCTGCTAAGAAGTCTGTAGAACCTGCATCCTCAACCTTAACCTTCTTCATCATCTGACGAACGATAACCTCGATGTGTTTATCGTTGATATCAACACCCTGTAGGCGGTATGTTGACTGAACTTCAGAGATGAGGTAGTCCTGAACAGCCTTAGGTCCAAGGATTTCAAGAATATCAGCAGGGTTAACTGCACCGTCGGTAATCTTGTCACCGGCTTTGATAACCTGACCCTCTTCAACCTTAACTCGGAATCCGAATGGAATTAGGTACTGTCTTTCTTCACCGGTTTCCTTATTGTAGATAACAGCGTGACGGTTATTTTTGATTTCTTCAAATCTAACCTCACCGTCAATCTCGGAAATAATAGCAAGTGATTTTGGCTTACGAGCCTCAAAGAGTTCTTCAACTCTTGGAAGACCCTGTGTAATATCTTCTGCAGAAGCAACACCGCCGGTGTGGAAGGTTCTCATTGTAAGCTGAGTACCCGGTTCACCGATGGACTGAGCTGCGATAATACCAACAGCCTCACCAACAGTAACAGGCTGACCGTTTGCAAGGTTGGAGCCGTAGCACTTCTTGCAAACACCGTGCTTAGCGTGACAGCCAAGGATACTTCTGATTTCAATCTTTTCAACACCGGAGTTAACAATGATGTCAGCCTCGTCCTCGCCCATCATCTTGTCCTTGGAAACAACAACATTGCCGTTCTCGTCACAGAAATCGTGAACAAGGTATCTGCCAATAAGTCTTTCCTTAAGACCTTCAATAACATTGTTGCCTGCCTTAATATCAAAGATTTCAAGTCCTTCGTCAGTTCCGCAGTCGTCCTCACGAATGATAACATCCTGTGAAACATCAACAAGTCTTCTTGTAAGGTAACCTGAGTCGGCAGTACGAAGAGCTGTATCTGCAAGACCTTTACGAGCACCACGGGAGGAAATAAAGTATTCCATAATATTCAGACCCTCACGGTAGTTAGCTCTGATTGGGA
>JBJEPA010000245.1:0-4067 GCA_051880995.1 Ruminococcus sp. | reverse complement strand
ATTACACCCTTTTCAATTTTTCATTATATATTGCATTTTTTAAAACTTGTTATGTATAACTTATTTCTTTCCAATTATACGACAAAAAAGCATATAAACACAATACTTTTTTAAATATTTCCTTTTGTTTTAATGTTACGCATAATTTGAGGAAGAAAATTCCCTGTACTATATGAACCCACTTTTTTATGACAAGGTGTATATTTCTCAGTCAGAAAATGATTATTTATGGTTATCAACAACAACTGATTGTACTGATAATTCTTCTTTTGAAGAAATTTCAAGTACAAAAAATATTTTAACCTATAAAGCAGTGGATGATTATAATAATGGCTCATACATCGGTGATATTATAAAAGATGAAAATGTTGCAAGAAAGTATGCTGATTTGATTATGAGTAATACACTGAAAAAGGATATAAATGACTATAAGGTGATTGATGTTTCGTGGGATAATGATGAGGATTTGTGGATTGTAAATTATTCTATTGACGAAATGGTTTTGGGCGGAGATGTAACAATTGGGATTTCAAAGGATGATGGGGAAGTAGATAGAATCATTTTTGGGGAATAAGCATATAATGTTGTGTTAGACAAAGTCAAGATGAATATTAAGATAAAAGTTAACGCCTTCTAAAAAATATAATTCTAAAATATTCAATTATATAATAATAAAAATATTGTAACTTAATATACAATCTTGTCATAAGTAATGAAATAATGAACATTTTATGATATAATGTTCATACAGTAAAACTGTAAATTAATATTTTGGAGGTAGAACTATGACAGGTTCAAAAATGCTTAAGGTTACAGGTATTCTTATGATTATCTTCGGTTCACTTTCACTGATTATTTCTCTTGTAACAATGGCAGGTATCGGTGTTCTTGCTGCTGCAGGTTATTCCTCAGGTCTTCTTTGGGCATCAGGTATTTTCTCACTTCTCAGTGCTATTGCGGAGTTTGTAGCAGGTATCTTGGGTGTTGCTAACTGGAGTAAACCGGCAAAGGCTATGAGTTGTATTGTGTTTGGTATCATCATTATTTTGCTATCAGTTTTGTCAACAGTAGTTTATCTTGTTGCATATCCTGATGGATTTGGTTTCAGCACAATCATTAGCATGTTCGCAGGTCTTGTACTTCCTGTACTTTACCTTATCGGTGCATTCAGCAACAAGAAGAAGGCATAAGTTTATTAGACAAACAGAAAGGCACTCCTTACGGAGTGCTTTTTTTCTGCATAAAAACATAAGCTCTGCCTTGTGGCAGAGCTTTCTTTATGCCTAGATATTCTTTTGAAAAATCAGTTTTTAAGTGACTGGAGAGGTGCAGGAATCTGTCCGCCTCTGTGAATGAATTTTTCAGGTGAGCCTTTTCTAAGCTCCATAACAGGGCCTTTGCCCAGCAGACCGCCAAAGTTAAGGGAATCTCCTGCTTTTTTACCAATGGCAGGGATAAGCCTTACAGCAGTTGTCTTTGAGTTCACCATACCGATTGCAGCCTCGTCAGCAATAACAGCAGAGATAACCTCGGCACTTGTGTCGCCGGGTACAACAATCATATCAAGACCCACAGAGCATACAGCTGTCATACTTTCAAGCTTTGTTATGTCAAGGTAGCCGTTTTCTGTAGCGGCAATCATACCGGCATCCTCAGAAACAGGAATAAATGCACCGGAAAGGCCACCAACTCTTGAGGAAGCCATAACTCCACCTTTCTTAACAGCGTCGTTAAGCATTGCAAGGGCGGCTGTTGTTCCGTGACATCCACAACCCTCAAGACCCATCTCCTCAAGTATGTAAGCAACAGAGTCGCCCACAGCAGGAGTAGGGGCAAGGGAAAGGTCAACAATGCCAAAAGGAACATCAAGTCTTTTACTAGCCTGTTGTGCAACAAGCTGACCCATTCTTGTGATTTTAAATGCTGTTTTCTTGATTACATCTGCAATCTGTGCGATGTTGTGGTCCTTGCATTTTGTAAGAGCAGCTCTTACAACACCGGGGCCTGAAACACCAACATTAATAACCTTGTCAGCCTCGCCAACACCGTGGAATGCACCTGCCATAAATGGGTTGTCCTCCGGAGCATTACAGAACACAACAAGCTTTGCGGCACCAATGCAGTCCCTGTCCTTTGTAAGTTCTGCTGTTTCCTTAACAATTTCACCCATAATCTTAACAGCGTCAAGGTTAATACCAGCCTTGGTAGAGCCAATGTTTACAGATGAGCAAACCCTTTCTGTTGTGGCTAGTGCCTGTGGGATGGACTTGATAAGCTCCATATCACCTGATGCAAAGCCCTTTTGAACAAGGGATGAATAACCGCCGATAAAGTTAATACCAAGGGTGTCTGCCGCTTTGTCAAGGGCAAGGGCAAACTTTGTGATATCGCCGTTTTTGCAAGGTGCGGCAATCATTCCGATAGGAGTAACAGAAACCCTTTTATTGATGATTGGAATACCGTATTCCTCTTCAATATCCTGTCCTGTTTTAACAAGGTCCCTTGCGCTAAAGCAGATTTTGTCGTAAACCTTCTGACAAGCTTTGTCAATATTTTCGTCCATACAATCAAGGAGAGAAATACCCATAGTAATAGTTCTTACATCAAGGTCCTCGTTGTCAATCATATTTATAGTTTCAAGTATATCTTTAGTTTCAAGCATTACGTTACCTCTTAAATCTTATGCATAGAGTTAAAAATATCTTCGTGCATAGAGTGTATCTTAAGATTATTTTCTTCACCTAATTTTTCAAGGTTAGAAGAAAGCTCGCCAAAGTTCTTCTTTCTCAACTCAACAAGCATAATCATAGCAAACATATCCTGAAGTACGCTTTGTGATACCTCAATAACATTTGCCTCATGCTCAGAGCATACTGCGGAAACCTTTGCAAGGATACCAACAGTATCTTTACCTACTACGGTGATAACAGCTTTCATAATGTACCTCCAAAAATAAATTCTGTTATATTATACTACTCATAGGGTTAAAAGTAAAGGAGTTTCCTTGCATAAAGAGTCATAATATGATAAACTTTTTACGGTGATTATTATGTATATATGCGACAGCCACACTCATTCATCCTTTTCATTTGACGGAGACGTTCCTGTTGAAGAGATGGTGAAACAGGCAATAGTAAATAAAATTGATGTTATAACAATTACAGACCATTGTGACGCTGTGGGAATAGGGGACAAGGACAACGAATTTGGAGTTGTTCTGGAGGAAGCAATTCCAAAGTCTGCATTGGAAACAAGACGAGTTGCAACTCTTTATAAGGACAAAATAAAGGTGCTTGCAGGTGTGGAGCTTGGCGAACCAACTCATTTCCCCGAAAAGACAAAAGTTGCCCTCAGCCTTGCTGATTTCGACTTTATCCTTGCATCAACCCATGAAGTAAGGGGAAAAGATGACTACTACTTTTTGGAGTACAACAGAAAAAATATTGACGCTCTACTTGAAGAGTATTTTAGGGAACAGCTTGAGGTTGTAAAGTGGAATGGCTTTGACAGCCTTGCACACTTTGACTATCCTGCAAGATATATTTGTGAGAGAACAAACCTTAAGCTTGACTACACAAAGTATGAGAACATTATTGATGAAATACTTAAAATTCTTGTAAAGAATAATAAAGCCTTAGAGGTCAACACCTCAACAGTAAGCAAACCTTTGGGCAGAACAATGCCGGGTGAGGATATTCTTAAAAGATATAAGGATTTCGGTGGAAAGCTAATAACCCTTGGTAGCGACGCTCACAAAACAGATGTTTTGGGCAAAGACCTGACAACCGCTGTTGATATGCTTAAAAGAATAGGTTTCACTTCATACTGTTATTATCAAAATCATACCCCTGTGGAAGTTGAAATTTAGTAGCTAATAAACGCTCAGATTCAAAGGAATCTGAGCGTTTTTGTATGGCAATTTTTAAAATAAACCAATATGTATTTTTATTTATGTAAGTTAAATTGTCAGTGCTTGAAAATCCCATTATCTTTTGTTACTATAAAATACAGAATAATCAACGGAGGGTTGATAAAATGAGTGTTATTGGAAAATAAATTAAAAAGTA
>JBJEPA010000244.1:0-4069 GCA_051880995.1 Ruminococcus sp. | reverse complement strand
TATTACCGATTACTCTTTTTACGGTGGTTATGATAACAGCCAAAGAAAAATATTGGGATTCTTTGCCCATAAGGATGATTTTCCTCTTTCAATTATTGAGTTTAAGTACCGAAAGCAGGATAACTTAAATCACAGGCAATTTCTTGGAACTATATTGTCAACCGGTCTTAAAAGGTCTGTGGTGGGTGATATAATTTGCTTAGAGGGTGTAACATATGTATTCATTCTTTCAAATCAAGCAGATTATGTTATGTCACAGGTTGACAGGGTGGCAAGAGTTGGAGTAAAGTCAAAGGTTATTAATCTTTCTGACTTTAGTTATACACCAAAGTTCAGTAGCAAAGAATATTCGGTGAGTTCTTTAAGACTTGATAACATTGTTGCTGTAATTACCGGTCTTAGCCGTGAAAAAACCCGAAATCTTATCCTTTCCGGTAATGTGTTTGTCAACTATTTGCAACAGGATAACATAAGCGGAAAGGTAAATACACAGGATGTTTTGTCTATTCGAAAGTATGGTAAATTTATACTAGACGATTTATGTGGACAAACTAAAAAAGGTAGATACAAAATTATAATAAAACAATACATATAAGGGAGACTGAAAAATGCTAACTATTGATGAAATTAAAGATGTCAAATTCAGAACAAACAGAGGACAGTCCTTTTACAAAGCTGAGGATGTAGATGCTTTTATTGACGAAGTTATTGAAACACTTGAAATGAAGAATAACGAAAAAGCAGAGCTTGTTCACAAGATGGATATCCTTGCAACAAGAATTGAGCAGTACCGTTCAGATGAGGAAACTGTTCGTAATGCTTTGCTTTCTGCTCAAAAGGTTGCTGATTCAACTCTTAAGGAGGCAAATGAGCAGTCCGAGGTTTCCCTTAAGAATGCTAAGGAAAAGGCAGACAAAATGATTGCCGATGCTCAAAAAGAGGTTGCTAAAGAAAAGGAAGCTCTTGTTGCTTTGCAAAAGCTTGCAAACGAAATGAGAAGCGAACTGTTTATGAAGGTTAAAAACTGCATTGATATTGTTGATGCACTTCCTTCCGAGGGCGTTGTGGATGAAATTAAGGAAAAGCTTAATAAGGAATTCCCAACTCCTGTTGCAGATGCAGTTGCTAAAAAGGAAGAACCTGAGGAAATCAAACTTTCTGAGCCTGTTGCAGTAAAGGAAGAAAGTGTTGTTGTTGAGGATGATAACGATACTACTGTAAGCGAGCCTGTTACAGAGGCAACAACCAAGTTTGGTGTGCTGAAATTCGGAAGCAATTATGATGTTGAAGAATAATTAATTTAATATATTGGAGAGAAGAATAATGTCACAGGATTATAATCAGACACTTAATCTCCCAAAGACAGATTTTCCTATGCGTGCAGGTTTGCCAAAGAGTGAACCTGTAACTTTGGAATCTTGGGAAGAAAACAAAGTGTATGACAAATTGATGGAGAAAAACGAGGGAAAACCGCTTTTTATTTTGCACGATGGACCTCCATATGCAAACGGTGATATCCACCTTGGTCATGCTTTGAATAAAATCTTAAAGGATTTTATTGTCAGACAAAAGAATATGTCCGGCTACAAGGCTCCTTATGTTCCGGGTTGGGATACTCACGGTTTGCCAACAGAACTTAAGGCAAGACAAAAGGCTGGTGTGGGCAATTCAGCTGATATTTCCATTGTTGAACTTCGCAAAATGTGCGAGGAATTTGTTAACGGTTATATTAACGACCAGCGTAACCAGTTTAAGAGACTTGGTGTAATCGGTGAGTGGGATAACCCATATATTACATTACAGCACGAATTTGAGGCAGAACAAATCAGAGTATTTGCTGATATGGCTTCAAAGGGATATATTTACAAGGGTCTTAAGCCTGTTTATTGGTGTCCTGAATGTAAAACAGCTCTTGCTGAAGCTGAGATTGAATATGCAGAAGACCCATGCCACTCAATCTATGTAAAATTTACTGTTACCGATGATAAGGGTGTATTCTCCAATATGGGAATTGACCCTTCAAAGGTTAAGTTTGTTATCTGGACAACAACAACATGGACTCTTCCTGCAAATGTAGCAATCTGTGTTGGTCCAAGATATGAATATTCAATCATCAAGACCGGTGATGAATACCTTGTAATGGCAACTGAGCTTTATAAATCTGCTCTTGAGGTTGCTGAAATTACTGACTATGAGGTTGTTGCAACTGTTAAGGGTAGTGAGCTTGAGTACATCAAAACTGCTCATCCTTTCCTGGATAGGGAATCCCTTGTTATTGTTGGTGACCATGTTACTCTTGAAAGCGGTACCGGATGTGTACATACTGCACCCGGACATGGTGTTGACGACTTTAATGTTTGTCAGAACTATCCCGAAATTCCTACAATTTGTCCTGTTGACTCAAACGGTGTATTAACCGAAGAGGCAGGTCAGTTTGCAGGACTAACAACTGACGAAGCAAACAAGAAGATTGCAGTTTATCTTGATGAGAACGGCTATCTCTTTGCACTTAAAAAGATTATCCACCAGTATCCACACTGCTGGAGATGTAAAACACCAATTCTGTTCAGAGCTACCGACCAATGGTTCTGCTCCGTTGACGACTTTAAGGACAAGGCTGTTGAAGCTATTAACACAGTTGAGTGGATTCCTGCCTGGGGTCGTGACAGAATCACCAATATGGTTAAGGAAAGAAAAGACTGGTGTATTTCCCGTCAGAGAAAATGGGGTGTTCCAATTCCGATTTTCTTCTGTAAGGAATGTGGCGAGGCACACATTGATAGAGATGCAATGATGGCTGTTGCCGATTTATTTGAAAAAGAGGGTTCAAACGCTTGGTATAACCACACAGCCTCAGAAATTTTACCTGAGGGTACAAAGTGTAAGAAGTGCGGTTGTACAGAGTTTGAAAAAGAAAAGGATATTATGGATGTATGGTTTGACAGCGGTTCTTCCCATGCAGCCGTAATGAAAAAGCGTGACAACCTTACTTCCCCTGCTGACCTTTACCTTGAGGGTAACGACCAGTACAGAGGTTGGTTCCAGTCGTCCCTTTTAACTTCTGTTGCAACTAATGGCGTTGCTCCATACAAGGCTGTTCTTACTCACGGTATGATTCTTGATGAAGAAAAGAGAAAGATGAGTAAATCCCTTGGTAACGGTATCAGCCCACAGGATGTAATCAATCAGTATGGCGCAGATGTGTTAAGACTTTGGGTTGCTTCCACAGACTATCAGTCCGACGTACACATCTCTAACGATATTCTTAAGCAGATTTCTGAATCTTACAGAAAAATCAGAAATACAGCTCGTTTTATCTTGGGTAATGTCTCCGACTTCAATCCTGATACGGATTCTGTTTCCCTTGATGAGCTTATGCCAATGGACAAGTGGGCGCTTGTAAAGCTTAATGAGCTTATTACAAAGGTTTTGGGTGCTTACGATAAATACGAATTCCATCAGGTTTATCATTCAGTGAGAAACTTCTGTGTAATTGATATGTCTAACTTCTATCTTGATGTTTTAAAGGACAGATTATACACAGAAAAGCAGGACAGCAAGTCAAGAAGGGCTGCTCAAACTACTATCTACATTATTCTTGATGCTTTGACAAGAATGATTAGCCCAATTCTGGCTTACACCTCTGAAGAAATTTGGAAGTATATTCCTCACAAGGCAACTCACGACAGCGAGTCTATCCTCTTTAACGAGATGCCTAAGACTGTTGATGTTAAGGTGACCGATGACTTTATGCTCACTTGGGAGAAGATTCATAACCTTAGAGATGATGTTAAGAAGGCTCTTGAGGAGGCAGTTAAGGCTAAGAAAATCAAAAAGTCCTTGGACGCTAAGGTTATTCTTAACTGTGGCGGAGAGTATTATGACTTTGCAAAATCCGTTGAGGGCGAGCTAAAGAGTGCCTTTATTGTTTCTGAAGTAGAGGTTAAGGACGCAGGTTCAACTGATGCTTCTTCTCTCTCCATTGATATAGAGCTTGCACAGGGCGAAAAATGTGAAAGATGCTGGGAACATTCCACAACTGTTGGACAAGATAGTGAACATCCTACTC
>JBJEPA010000243.1:0-4075 GCA_051880995.1 Ruminococcus sp. | reverse complement strand
AAGCTCTGCAATCTTTCCTTTCTGCCTTAAGTGACTGTTTACACCGTGCTTCTCAACAGGAACACCAAACATCTGCGATGCACTGCTACAGTAGATATCCTTACCCTCCTCAAATACTTTCATTCTCCATTTCTCACCTGCAAGCCAAGCAATGACTCTCGCCTCAATAGCAGAATAATCTGCTACTATGAACTTATTATTACCTTGTGGCACAAACGATGTGCGGATAAGCTGAGAAAGGGTGTCCGGAATATCATCATAAAGAAGTTCAAGTGCATCATAATTTCCGCTTCGTACTAAACCCCTTGCATCGGCTAAATCAGACATATGGTTTTGTGGAAGGTTCTGCAGTTGCACAAGTCTTCCGGCAAATCTGCCTGTTCTGTTAGCACCATAGAACTGAAACATTCCTCTTACTCTGCTGTCTTTACAAACGGCATTTTCCATAGCCGTATATTTTTTTACACTGCTTTTTGCAAGCTGCTGACGAAGGGATAGCACAGCAACGAGATGGTCAGGAGCATCCTTCATCATTTCTGCCACTACTTTCTTACCAAGGCTCTCTGTTTCAAGTCCATTCTCTGAAAGCCAGTTTTTCATCTGCTGCACAGAGTTGGGGTTCTCAAGATTGGTCAGTTTCTGCATTTGCGTTGTGAGGGAATTTTTACTCTTCTCATCAAAGGCTATAGCATTCTCAACAAGCGTCATATCAACACCGATGCCACGGTCATTTATTTCTTGGTCTATTTGATACTCTTTCCATATAATTTCACTTACAGGAAACCTCGACAGCTTTTTCTGAATTCCCATTTCGGTTTCAACATCACGAAAGTTATATGCCTTGAACTGTGACCACTTTTCAAAATCGTGATATGGCATATTCCTTGTTCTGCCACCATTAGTCTTTGTAGGGGAGCAGGGGACACAGAAGTATTTGATGAGGTTCTTGCCCTCTGTAAGTTTCTGTTTTTCAAGTCGAAGAACTGCACCCACACCATCAAGGGATAACGAGAGTCCTAAAGTAGCCGACCATACAAGGGTACAATGCCATGACACAGGTTTTATGTAATCACCGTCAAGAGATACGCCTAAGTCTGAAAGATACCTTGATAAGCATATTCTTTCAAACTGTGCGTTAAATGCCCACTTAATAATCGAAGTATCTGTTAAAGCGTCAATAATATCTTTTGGTATTTTTTCTCCCATAGCAAGGTCAATTACCGTAACATCTCCGCCATCAATAGAATATCCGAACAATAAAATTTCAAAATCATCACTTTCAGTGTATTTATACACACCGCATTTCTGTAAACTCACACTTGAAAATGTTTCGATATCAATGCTAATTGATTTCACACCTTCACTTCCTTCCAAAGCAAAACAGACGGCAGAGAAAAGTCCTCCACCGCCCGAAAATTATTATATATATTATTCAGATTAAGATAAGAAATCGTTATCTTCCTCTGTGCTGAAGTCATCGACCGCAGAACTTCTGCCACCAAGTGGTTCGCCATCTCTGATTTTCTGAATATTACCAAGACCACAGGCAATACCTTTATTACCGTTGGAGTTGAATGCATAGAAGTTAAGAGATACTCTTGCATAGCAACCGCTGTACACCTCATCACGGTCAAGGATGGGTTTTACTGCCTTATCAACAATCTGAGGTGCAGTTTTGCTGTTGGCATTGATGAACCAATGTCCGGCATAAGCCTCGTCCTCACGCTCTGTATCTCCGTCACGAAGTGGGAGCTTGATTGCTGCCTTGTTAGGCTTTTTACCACCAAATTTTGTGATACCTTCCTGGATAGCTGCATCTACTGCAGCATTGATTGCATTCACTGTTTCAGCATCATCCTTTGGAATAAGAACAGATACACTGTATCGTTCAGGACCGCCATTTATTGAAACCGGTTCCCAGCCGTGAAAATAAGAAAGTCTTGTGTTTTTGCCTGTAATAACCTTTGTTTTATTTGCATTTGCCATAATCATTAATCCTCCATTTTAAATTCATTTTTAGCGTTTGTTATGTTTATTGCCTCTCTCTTATCTGATATTGGAACAAGAGTCGGCTTTACGGGTGGCTTATAGATAAGGTCACCCAGCACTTTTTCAAATGTTGCTTTGCCCATAAGTTTCTGCATATCCGTAAGAGTGATAAGGCTCTGACGGTAAATATCCTTATATCCTGCATCTATGGCGGCTTTAGCAACGGCATATTCGTCCTTATACTTACGAACGGAGCGTCCTTCCACAACCTTGAAACCGTTCCACTGTTTTCCGTGGTTTACTGCAGAGTCTGTTGCATAAGCCATAATCTCGTTTGCCCATTTAGTCAAATCAGGAATCACCGTCAAGATTTTTTCAATTTCCTCATCTGAAAGGAGTGGAGGAAGTTTGAATTCTTCCTGCACAAACTTCAATTTTTCTTCTGCTCTCGCTCTGCATCTGAATGATGCTTTACAGAAAGCACACCACACACCAGGACAATATTCGCCTTCGCCTTTTATTGCCATTTCAGCCTTTGGCTTTAATACTTTTTCTGCCCAGTTCTTAAGTTCCGAAACCGTAACAGTCCAGGTACTCACATTCTCTCTGCGTGGCTGAAAGATAGACATTGATACTTCTTTGATGTCATATAAGCTGTCATAGATTGCAATTGCTCCGAGAGCATAACATTTCATCTGCGGATTGTCAAAAGCATCTACTAAAACTCCCATACCGTATTTGAAATCAATGATATGTACCTTGCTTTCTGATACGATAATACAATCAGCTGTTCCGTAACCGTCAGGCACATATTCAGAGAAGTCGATAAGTTGTTCTATTAGCACCATTGGGTCTTTGCAGTTCTGTTTTGCAATTTCGAACTGTTCTAAAACAAAGTTTACATAGGAGTCTGTGTATTCCTGCATTTCTTCATTGTCATAAACAGGAACAGGCTTTTTGCTTTTTCTGTTTAAAGCTTTGTTTAGCTTATATTCACACCAAGCGTGAGCCTCTGTGCCTTCTTTTGTTGCCGTAGTGACCTTGTTTTCAAACTCTGATTCAAGTTTTGCACTGGGTGTACAGTTTAGCCATCTGTGAGAACTTGAAGGAGAAAGGAATGCGTGTTTACTCATTTCCAAGCACCTCCGCCTCTTTGATGATTGCTTCATAGTTGCTAGGGTCGATGTCGGATAATTTGCTTCCTCCGAACTTTGCAATCAAACCCCTAACCTCTGATGTAAGTCCGTTCTGGCTCTTCTCGGCAAGAACTCCTCTTACATCCTCCAGTGTGTATGATTTTTTCTTTTTAGAGTTTGATACCTTTTCGGAAATCTGTGACGCAGGCTGTTCTGATGTTTTTACTTCCTTGATATCCGTAAGAACATCAGCCACTATCTGCAGACTGTTCGCTAAATCACGAATGTTTGTGATCGCTGCGGTAATTGCATCAAGTAATTCTGCTACTTTGTTCATGGTTTACCTCCTTCCTTAATTTTTGTGATGGCAAGTTCCTTAATGGTATCACCGGGAACAAGAATAGTGATTTTCTGCTTTTTACCAAAGAGCATTCGCAGAAATCGTTCCCTTAATGTGATGTTCTTGTAGGAAACCATACCTTTCCTTTGCGGGTTGTCTGAAACACTAATATGAAGATTATGTTTCATCATTGCACCTCCAATTCCGAGAGCCTTATGTGTTGCCCTCTATTTGTTAGCCTTGGGAATGATATAAAAAGGACGGTTTTTAAAAATTTTTTTAAAATAGGCAAAAAAAAATGCCTGTCAGAGAAATTAATCTCCAACGGGCATAAGTGCTTTTGTGTTTAGTTATCTTAAAAGTTCATTGACTCTTTTCTGTACGGTGTTGTAATCGTAGCCGGCGGAAAGGAGTCTTTTCTTTCTGTCGGCTCCGTTGCCCCATTTGCCGTTGATGACTTCACGGGCAATGGTGTCAAGGGATTTTTTCTTTGTGATGTTTTCTTTGCTTTTGGTAGAGATGTTGAGTGCTTTTGTAACCTCCTTTGCCACATTACCCAGTCGGCTGTATAGCCAGTCGCCGGGGCAGGATTTGTTTGCAAACCAGCGGT
>JBJEPA010000242.1:0-4087 GCA_051880995.1 Ruminococcus sp. | reverse complement strand
CTTTACCAAATGACTTCTTTGGTATAATATGCACAAAAATACTCTATATTTTTTTACGATAATATCTTTATAATTCTGTATCAGCATTTAAAAATCAGCATTTTTATAGTATAATAAAATCTGTATAATTATAATATAAAACACCAATATGCTTTTTATCGTTAGGGTAGCTTATTTTTCCTTTTTGGTGTTTTCAAAAGTATATAATTTTAGGAAAGGGTTTTACTATGGCAACTGATTTTAAAGTGTCGCTTGACAAGATTATTAAAGAACTATCTCTTGAAACTGTCTATATGCCTGTGGAAGCAGACAGCGTATTTGTAACCTCTGCCGATATTGACCGTCCCGGACTGGAGCTTATCGGATATCTTGACTTTTTCGATAAAAACAGAATTATGATTCTGGGATATACAGAATACAGCTATCTTGGTAAATTCGGTGCAGAGCAACAGCACCATGTTCTGAATGCTATTTTCAGCCTTGGTCCACCCGCTGTTATCATCACAAGGAATATGCAACCCACCAATGCCCTGCTTATTGCCGCAGAGGAATGTGGTGTGCCTGTTTTGAAAACTTCCGAAACCACCAGTGAACTTTCAGCGAACCTTATCTCATACCTTAGCAACGAGCTTGCTCCAAGAATTACCCGCCACGGAGTTCTTGTTGAGGTTTACGGTGAGGGTTGCCTCATCACAGGAGACAGCGGTGTCGGTAAAAGTGAAACAGCCATTGAGCTTATCAAGCGTGGCCACCGTCTTGTGGCTGACGATGCTGTTGAGATTCGCCGTACTTCAAAGAAAACCCTTGTGGGAACTTCTCCGGAGAATATCCGCCATTTTATTGAGCTTAGAGGAATAGGAATTATCAACGCAAGGCGCATCTTTGGTATGGGAGCTATCAAGCAAAGTGAAAAAATAGATATGGTTATCAATATGGAAATCTGGGATCCAAACCGTGCATATGATAGAATGGGACTTGATAACGAGTACACCGAAATTTTAGGTGTAGATGTTCCGGTAACTACAATCCCTGTTCGTCCCGGTCGTAATCTTTCAATGATTATTGAGGTTGCTGCTATGAATAACCGTCAAAAGAAGATGGGCTACAACGCCGCCATGGAGCTTTTGGAAAACCTGGGTATGAGCGTTCAAGAGGACGATTTTCAGTCAATTAAGGTAGATACCGGTTTGGGAGATTAATATTTTGGAGAAGAATATGGAGAAGTTTTTTGGTTTTCTTAATGATAACCATATAGAGTATATTTGTGATGAGCCTATGAAAAACCACACCACATTTAAGGTTGGTGGCAATGCACAGGTATTTGTCACAGTGAATAGCAAGGAAAAACTTTCTGCACTTATGAAATATATAAATGCGGAAAGTCTGGATTATTTTATTTTGGGAAAGGGTAGTAATCTCCTTGTTTCCGACAGCGGAATTAAGGGAGTAGTCATCTCCCTTTCAGGAGAATTTACTGATATAAAAACTAAAGATGGAAACAAAATTTTTGTCGGTGCCGGCGCTTCCCTTATGAAGCTTTGCAGATTTGCACAGGAAAACAGCCTTTCAGGTCTTGAGTTTGCCTACGGAATCCCCGGTTCTGTGGGCGGTGCAGTATTTATGAATGCCGGTGCCTATGGCGGAGAGATGAAAGATTGCCTTGTTTCTGCCGATTACATCACCCCACAGGGCGAATGTGGCACCTTTAAAAAGGATGAACTTCAACTAGGATACAGAACATCTGTGTTTAAGAATAAGAACTATATAATCACAGGCTGTACCCTAAGCCTTAAAGAAGAAAATAAAGATATTATCAAAGAAAAAATGGATGACCTCCTTGGTAGAAGAAAGTCAAAACAACCCCTTGAATATCCCTCAGCCGGAAGTACCTTCAAAAGACCTGAAGGTGCTTTTGCAGGCACACTGATTGAGTCCTGCGGACTAAAGGGATACACAATCGGTGGTGCTTGTGTTTCAGAAAAACACGCAGGTTTTATCATCAACAAAGGTGATGCAACCTTTGAGGACATCGACTCTCTCATAAAGGAAGTTCAGAAAAAGGTAAAGGAAGAAACAGGCTACTTCCTTGAAACAGAGGTGATTAGAATATAATGGAACTTTTAATCATTTCAGGAATGTCAGGAGCCGGAAAGTCAACCGCCCTAAGAGCCGTTGAGGATATAGGCTACTATTGCGTTGACAATATGCCCCCAATGCTCCTTGGAAAATTTTATGATTTGTGTGAACAGTCCAGCGACAAAAGAATGAAAAAGTGCGCAGTGGTAATTGACATAAGAAGTACCTCTGCACTCACAAACCTTTATGAGGATATACAGAAGAATTCCTCCCACGGAAGACAGTTCAAGATTCTCTTTCTTGACGCAAAGGTGGAAACCCTCATTACCAGGTTTAAAGAAACAAGGAGAACTCATCCCCTTGCCGATATTGTTGAGGACCGTTCTGTTGAAAGGGCAGTAAAGAAAGAAAAAGACCTTCTTGACCTTGTTAAGGCTCACGCAGATTATATCGTTGACACAACATATATGTCACTGAAACAGCTGAGGGAAAGGGTTATCGGCCTGTTTTCAACAAGCACCTCTGGAAGTATGAAAGTATCTGTTATGTCCTTTGGATTCAAGTACGGAATCCCACTTGAGGCTGATGTGGTATTTGATGCCAGATGCCTGATAAACCCCTACTACATTCCCGAACTTAAAAACCTTACAGGTCTTGACCACGCTGTAAGGGAATATGTGATGAAAGAGGAAAGCAGTCAAAAGTTCCTTGAAAAAATCCTCAGCCTACTTGATTTTTCCCTGCCTCTTTACCAGAAAGAGGGCAAAAGCGAGCTTGTAATCGCCGTTGGTTGCACAGGTGGCAAGCATCGTTCCGTAACTCTTGCCCGAGGAATCCACTTCCATCTTCACGAAAAGGGTTACCCTGTTATTATTTCACACAGGGATATTAATAAACAGTAAGGAAGATTACAATGTCTTTTTCCTTTGATACAAAAAAGGAACTTTGCCTTTTGCCTTTGCAGGAGGAAAGTCAAATGCTTTCATTAAGCTATGGAATGCTCCTTTTTTCAAAGAAATTTACATATAACGAAATTGTTTTCACCACAGAGAATAAATATATAAGCGATAAACTTGAAGAAACTCTCACCCGGCTTTACGCCCCTGTTCTTGAAATTTCAGCAGGGTTAAAGGTTCGCAGTTCCCAAAATCACTTAATTACTATGAAAGTGCTTTATGAGAATGACTGCAACCGTATTTTTGAAAGCTTTGGTTATTCCAAAAGTGATGTTTCACTTAGAATAAACAGAGCAAATATTTCAAATGACGGTCAGCTATCATCTTTTCTAAGGGGTGTTTTTCTCTCATGCGGAAGTGTTACAAACCCTGAAAAAGGCTATCATATAGAGTTCAAAGTGCCTTATAGAAATCTTGCAAACGATTTGCTCACACTACTTTGCGAGGTGGAAAATTGTTCTCTACGACCAAAGTCTGTTATGCGTCAGGGCAAATTTATTGTATATATCAAGGATTCCGAGCAGATAGCCGATTTTCTCACATATATCGGTGCTTTCAATAGTTCAATGTCTGTGATGAATACAAAAGTTGAAAAACAGGTGAGGAATAATACCATACGAAAAGTAAATTCCGAGCTTCACAATATAAACAAAACAGCAGAAGCGTCAGCAAGGCAGATAACAGCCATAAAAAAGCTGATGAAAAGCAAGTCCTACAACTCACTTTCTCCGGAATTAAAGGAAATTGCAGTTTTAAGGCTTGAAAATCCCGAAATGTCACTTAGGGATTTAGGAAAATTAACCAAGGACAACATTAGTCGCAGCGGTGTCAATCACCGACTGAAAAAGCTGTTGTCACTAACAGATGAAGAGGTGCAATGATGAACAAAGAAATGACAATAGAGGAGTCAAACCAAAAGCTAAAAGAGCTACTTTCTCTACTTGAAGATAAATCAATCCCCCTTAACAAGGCTATGGAAATCTACAAGGAGGCAGCCCTTACCTTGGATTCCTGCTACAAATCCCTTGATAAAGCACAAGGGGAAATTAACGACA
>JBJEPA010000241.1:0-4096 GCA_051880995.1 Ruminococcus sp. | reverse complement strand
GACTTAAAGTTAACTTTAACTTGTATAATATAAATGTAGTTTAATAATACATATATTTTTATATTTAGTCAAGGAGGATAATATGAAAGACAGAATATTCCCTATAGGTGAACCAAATGACGAGTATGCACAATTTTTTTCGGGTCAAAGCTATTTGAGTATATTGTCAAAGGAGCAGATTACAATTTTTAATGTAACCTTTGAACCGGGATGCCGTAACAACTGGCATATTCACCACGCAAAATCCGGCGGAGGACAAATCCTCATTGTAACCGAAGGACGAGGATATTATCAGGAGTGGGGAAAACCGGCAAGGGAGCTTTACCCCGGTGATGTTGTAAATATTCCTGCCGAAGTAAAGCATTGGCACGGTGCGTCAAAGGACAGCTGGTTTTCCCACCTTGCATTAGAGGTTCCTGCTATGGATGGGAAGAATGAGTGGTGCGAGCCTGTTGACGATGATGAATATTCAAAATTAAAGTGAAGTAAGGAGTTGTTTTTATGGAATATATAACTTTATCAAACGGAGTAAAAATGCCTATGCTGGGCTATGGTGTGTATCAGGTGACAAAGGATGAATGTGAGAGGTGCGTCCTTGACGCTTTGTCAGTTGGTTATCGTTCCATTGACACAGCACAGAGCTATTTCAACGAGGAAGAAGTGGGCAATGCTATTGTAAAATCAGGTGTTCCCCGTGATGAAATTTTCCTTACTACAAAGGTGTGGATAGAGCATTACGGCTATGAGGAGTGTAAAAAGTCCGTTGAAATCTCTATGAAAAAGCTAAAGACTGATTATCTGGATTTACTGCTTTTGCACCAGCCCTTTGGGGATTATTACGGAGCGTGGAGAGCCTTGGAGGAGCTTTATGAGGAGGGCAAGGTTCGTGCAATCGGCATCTCCAATTTCTACCCCGACCGTATGATTGACATAGCCTCCTTTGCAAAAATTAAACCAATGATAAATCAGGTGGAGGTACACCCCCACAATCAGCAGATTGAAGAGAAAAAGTGGAACGAAAAATACGGAATCAGCCTTGATGCTTGGGCACCCTTTGGAGAGGGCAGAGGAGGAATGTTTGAACTCCCAGAACTGAAAGAAATTGCCGAAAAACACGGTAAGACAACAGCACAGATAATGTTGCACTGGCACTTACAGCGAGGAATTGTGGCTATACCAAAATCCACTCACATTGAGAGAATGAGGGAAAATTTTGATGTATTTAACTTTAGTCTTGATGATGAGGATATGAACACAATTTCCTCACTTGACAAAAAGAAAAGCTCTTTCTTCTCCCACTACGACCCAAATATAGTGGAATGGTTTGTGAAGATGGTTGAAGAGAGAAAAAAACAGCAGGACTGCTCAAAAGAAAAGAAAAATTGGTAGAGAGGTTTTCTTAAATGAATAAAAATGTTTTGATTTTGTCGGGAAGTCCACGAAAGGACGGAAACTCCGACATACTTTGTAACGAGTTTATGAAAGGCGCAGAAGAATCGGGCAACAGGGTAGAGAAAATCCGTGTTGCTGAAAAGAATATCGGTTATTGTCGTGGCTGTTACTATTGCAGAGAAAGTGGCGGAAAATGCGTCATAAAGGATGATATGGCTGAAATACTGGAGAAGATAATTGCTTGTGATGTACTTGTCCTTGCAAGTCCTGTATATTTTTATTCCATTGACGCACAGCTTAAGGCGCTTATTGACAGAACTGTCGCCAGATGGACAGAAGTTAAGAATAAGGATTTCTATTATATTATGACTGCCGCCGATAGTGAAAGGGAATCAATGGAAACCACCCTTGCCTGTTTCCGAGGCTATGCCGACTGTGTAACCGGAGCAAAAGAGAAAGGTGTAATCTTCGGCACAGGAGTATATGAAAAGGGAGAAGTTTTAAATTCCCCTGCAATGAAAGAAGCCTATGAAATGGGAAAATCAATTAATTAAAATACACATAAGGGGTGAAGACTATGAAAAAATGGATGGGATTTGTCCTAAGTCTTTTGCTGATATTTTCTCTTACTGCCTGTGGAAATCAGGGTACAGAAAATACATCTACTTCAAAATCCAATAAGTCTGACAGCGGAAAAACCTTGGTAGTTTACTTTTCTGCAACAGGAAACACGAAGAATGTCGCCCAATATATTGCTTCGGCAACAGACGGTGACTTGTTTGAACTTGTTCCAAAGGAACCTTACAGCGATGAGAATTTAGATTGGACCGATGATGATAGTCGTGTGGTTTATGAACATGATAATCCCGACAAGAGAGATGTTCCTTTAATATCTGCAACACCGGAAAACTTTGATGAATACGATACTGTGTTTATCGGTTATCCAATATGGTGGGGAATTGCCGCCTGGCCTGTTGATGAATTTGTAGAAGCAAATGATTTTACAGGAAAAACAGTTATACCGTTTTGCACATCTGCAAGCTCTGACTTAGGAGAAAGTGGGGAACTTCTTGAAAAAACAGCAGGAACAGGCAACTGGCTTGATGGAGAAAGATTTTCATCAGGCGTTTCCGAAACCGATGTAAGAGAGTGGTTGGAAAATCTGGATTACTAAAATACTATACTACTTATACGATAGCAAAAAATCGGGAGTGACAATTCACGCCCGATTTTTTTGCCTTATTTATGATTTATTAGTTCTCAAACTTAATTCTCTCTTCAATATATGGGATAAGCTCTTCAACTGTCATTTCAATCTGCTCCATTGTATCTCTGTCACGGAGAGTTACAATGTTGTTTTCAACAGTCTTTTCGTCAACGCTTATCTGCCAAGGAGTACCGATAGCGTCTGCTCTTCTGTATCTCTTGCCGATAGAGCCGGACTCGTCATAGCTTGTCATAAAGTGCTTTTTGCACATTGCAAGGATTTCCTTTGCCTTTTCGCTGTGGAACTTCTTCTTGATTGGGCAAATGTTCAGCTTGATTGGTGCAAGCGCAGGAGAAATTTTAAGGAGTTCTCTTGTGTCGCCGTTTTCAAGCTCTTCAATTCTGTATGCCTCAAACAAAACAGCCAATGTAATTCTGTCAAGACCGTAAGTAGATTCAACAATGTATGGAATAAACTTTTCACCTGTTGTCTGGTCACAGTATTCCTGCTTTTTACCACTATATTCTGTGTGTCTTGTAAGGTCAAAGTCTGTTCTGTTGTGAGTACCATTGATTTCGCCCCAGCCGAATGGGAAGAGGTATTCAATGTCGCAGGCTGATTTTGCATAGTGAGCCAGCTTTTCATGGTCGTGAAAACGTAGCTTTTCCTCAGGAAGTCCAAGCATTTTGAAGAACTCAATACCGTAGTTCTTAAAGTGATCGTACAGGGATTCGTCATCACCCTCCTTACAGAAGGTCTGGAATTCCATCTGCTCAAATTCAATTGTCCTGAATGTAAAGTTACCCGGTGTGATTTCATTTCTAAAGGCTTTACCGATTTGACCGATTGAGAAAGGAAGCTTTGTTCTTGTTGTTCTTAAAACATTTTGGAAGTTTACATATTCGCCCTGTGCATTTTCCGGACGGAGATAAACTGTGTTTGCGCTGTCATTGGTAACGCCACGCTGTGTTGCAAACATAAGGTTAAACTGGCGGATGTCAGTAAAGTTTGATTTTCCGCAGTTAGGGCAAGGCACCTGATGTTCCTTGATATAGTTGAGCATTTCCTCCTGTGTCATACCGTCTGCATGGGCATTTTCATCAAAGTCATCAATCAGATTGTCTGCTCTGTGGCGTGTTTTACATTCCTTACAGTCAAGAAGTGGGTCAGAAAAACTCTGTACATGACCGCTTGCCTCCCAAACCCTTGGGTTCATAAGTATGTCTGCATCTACCTCATAGGCGTTATCTCTCTTTTGAATAAAGAAATATCTCCAAGCGTCCTTGATTGTATTCTTTAGCCTTGAGCCAAGTGGACCGTAATCCCATGTATTTGCTAAACCACCGTAAATTTCACTTCCCTGAAAGATAAAACCGTAGTTGTTACAGTAATCCACAAGTTCTTTCATTTGTATTTTCTTTTCTTTGTTATCCATTGTACTGCCTCCATTCTCATAATTAATAATATTAATAAAAGACTTTCCTATTAATAGTACTA
>JBJEPA010000240.1:0-4104 GCA_051880995.1 Ruminococcus sp. | reverse complement strand
ACTAATTTGAAATTTTACATTTTGTTAAGAAATAAAAATATCCCGAATTTAATCGGGATAAATGACAAATAGTAAAATATTGGCATATCTTATAAGAATTAATACTTAACTATTCCAAACCTTTCTATGAGCAATGTAAAATGGAACTCCAACAAAGAGCATACCGCCTACTATATTGCCAAGGGTAACATAGATAATGGAGTCTATTCCATTAAATGAAGATAAGTTGACGGACTGCTGGAGGGGAACTCCGTATAGATCGTTTGCAATTTGTGCATATTGTGGGTTTGTTGCTGATAGGATTCCAATTGGTATGTAAAACATATTGGCTATGCTGTGTTCAAATCCACAGACAACGAAAGCGAAAATCGGGAAGAATATTGCGAAAATTTTACTTGATACTTCTTTAGCGTTACATGACATTACAATAGCCATACATACGAATATATTGCAAAGTATTCCGCTAGTAAATGCCTTAAGAGGTGAAATTGTTGTTTTGGTTACGGCTATCTTTATTGCATATGCACCAACTGCTCCTGTGCCAATATCAAGCTGACCTGAGTAGAATATAAGAAAATCTACAATTAAAGCACCAATCAGGTTTGAAAAGAACACAACAACAAGGTTAAGTAGCATCTTGCTTACTTTTACCTTTTTGTCAAGCACACCCATAATCATCAGGCAATTACCTGTGAAAAGTTCACTTCCGCTAAACACAACCATCATTAGTCCAACAGGAAACAGACAACCGGCAATTACACGCTGGAGTCCTGCATTCTCAACGCCAAAAGACGCAACATTGCTGGCGGCACCTCCTAATGCAATAAACGCACCTGCCATAATGCCTAGTAAAACCATTTTTAATATGGGAAGATTTGCCTTTTGGATTCCAGAATTTATATTAATATCTGCTATTTGCTTTAACATATCGGGACTTTTGCTCATTTTCTCCTCCAAATTAATAACACCAAAAGAAGAATACCACATTTTTAATGTTAATACAAGGAATTGCAGGAATTAAATTGAGTAAAAAGCAACAACAAGCTATCATTCATTAAAATAATTTAAATTTATACTTGATTTTTATTTTTAGTTATTGTATAATAAACAACGTTGTGGAGAGTTGTCCGAGATGGCCGAAGGAGCACGATTGGAAATCGTGTAAACCGTTAAAGCGGTTTCGAGGGTTCGAATCCCTTGCTCTCCGCCAAAGAATGGCTTATCTATCGCATTTCTAAGAGATTAGAAAATGCGTGGATAAGTCTTTTTCTTTTGTAAAAATGACGTTTGTTCTAACGAAATTCTAACTTTTACTTGTAAACAATCACTTTAATTGCAAAATAAAAAAATAGAATTTGATTTTTATTTTTGCTGACCTTATTTGTTACCGAAAATTTGACAATGAGTCTATTAAATAATCAAAAAACTCATATGGTTGCGAACTCAGCGTTTTCGCAATCGCATTTTACTTATATTTCTTATAAAATTGAAAAACAAGCGACAGCTTGACTTGCCATCGCTTGTTCTATTCAATCATTCATTTTTCGGGTTTATCCCAACATTTGACAAAGAGCCAAAACATATTACATCTTAAATTTTACTGTGTACCACTTGTTAGAATAATTTTTGCCGGAAACTTTTGCATATGCATTTATTCTTACATAGTAGGTTTTGCCCTTTTTAAGACCAGTTAAGGTTGCTGTGTTTTTGCTGTTCTTCACAGTCTTTGCACCCTTGTAACTTTTGTTTGTTGCAAGCTGTACTGTGTAACCGGTTGCGCCGGCAAGGCTCTTCCAAGTGATTTTGGCTTTTTTTGCGCCTGTTTTCTTCACCTTGGAAACATCCTTTGATGTAAAATTCCTTGGGGAAGAAATTATCTTTGTCTTTACAGTTGCTGACTTGTAATTACCATTTTCAATTGCCTTAACTGTAATGTAGGCATATCCACCGCTCTTTACTGTTACCTTACCTGTTGAAGATACAACGGCAACATTTTTGTTACTGCTTGTATATGTTAGCTTTGTCTTTGCTTTTGCACCTATGGTAAAGGAATTTCCTTCTGATGTAATATACTGAGTTTTAACTCCGGTTACCTTCTGTGTAGCCTTGGAAACAGTAATTTTAACAGTTGCAGTTGTGGAATTATAATCCTCTGTTTCCTCTGCGGTAATAGTAATTTTTGCTGTTCCAACACCTTTAATTGTTACAGTACCGTTAGCAGATACTTCGGCAACACCCTTATTGTCGCTTGAGTATGAAAGTGATGTTTCTGCCTTTGCGTTAAGGTTAAATGGCTTGTCGCCAAGTGATACATTATTATTTGCTTTAAAGCCTGAAATCTTTTGATCTGATTTTGGTTTATATACATAGATATCTACATATTCCCTTTCAGGTTTGTATGTTTCTGTTCCCTTTGCAATTACAGTAATAGTTGTACTTCCTACTCCTTTAATTGTTACAGTACCGTTAGCTGAAACCTCTGCAACAGATGTATCGCTACTTTCGTATGAAATTTCTGTTCGAGCATTTGCGTTAAGGTTAAATGGTTTTGCGTTGTTTTCTAATTCAAACCATGTTGTAGGAATGTAAATACTCTGATCCTTTCTTTTACCTAAAGAAACAAAATTAAAATCATAATCGTCTGCATAATACATTGCAGATGAGTCTTTGTAGCCGTAAATGGTAAAATCATCGATTTTGTAATAGGAATAATAATAATCATCATCATCGTAATAATAATCATCGTCAAAATCACTGTACTCATAATAATAACCAAATGCTCTCCAGCCGATTTCTGTTACTGTATCAGGAATTGTTACACTGGTTATGTTTTTACAGCCAAGGAATGCGCTATCCCCAATGTATGTTACACTTTCAGGAATTATTACATCGGTTAAGCTTGTACAATCTTTAAATGAGCTTTCTTCAATGTATCTTACACTGTCAGGGATTGTTACACTGGTTAAGCTTGTACAATCTTCAAATGAATTTCCTTCAATGTATCTTACACCGTCAGGAATTGTAATACTTGTTAGGCTTGTGCAATTTCTAAATGTACCATAATCAATATTTGTTACACCGTTTGGAATTGTCACACCGTTTAAGCTTGTGCAATATGAAAATGCATATTCTCCAATTTCTGTTACACTGTTGGGGATTGTTATACTTTTTAAGCTTGTGCAATATGAAAATGCATATCCACCGATGTATGTTACACTGTCAGGGATTGTTATACTTTTTAAGCTTTTGCAACCATAAAATGCATCATATCCTATACTTGTTATATTTTTAGGTAGTGTTACGCTCGTTAAGTTTTCACATTCTTCAAATGCAAGATTACCCATTCTTATTACGCTGTCAGGGATTACAATTTCCTTTAGGTTTGATTCACCAATAAAAATAGACTGGGACATACCCTTTGTTCCATCTTTTATTTTGATGTTTGCATTTTCAGGCATTACTCCTTTGTAGCCAACTGCCCAATCACCTATATATACAACACCATTAGGCTGTCTATTAAAGTATTCAGTGTCATTAAAAGCTCTGTTTCCAATGCTTTCTACACTGTCAGGAATTGTTATATGGTTTAAGCTTGTACAACCGTAAAATGCTTGAGATTCAATGCTTACTACACTATTTGGAATTTTTACATCGGTTAAGTTTTCACAATATGCAAATGTCCAACCGGCAATATATGTTATGCCGTCAGGTATCGTTACGCTGGTTAAGTTGGAACAATTTTTAAACGCCTCTTCTCCAATGTAAGTTACACCGTTAGAAATAGTTACACTTTTTAGGCTTGTGCAACTTTCAAATGCACATTCACAAATAGATGTTACGCTTTCAGGAATTGAAATGCTTTTTAATGATGAACAGTCTGCAAAAAAGCCATATTCAATGCTTGATATATCACTTAAAATTATTGCACTTGTCAGGCTTGTACATTCTCTAAATATGTCACTTCCGATTTGTATTACGCTTTCCGGGATTGTAATACCGGTCAAACCTGAGCAATTTCTAAATGCTCCATATCCAATGTATGTTACGCTATTCGGGATTGTAATACTGGTCAAACCTGAGCAATTTCTAAATGCCTCAGATCCA
>JBJEPA010000239.1:0-16853 GCA_051880995.1 Ruminococcus sp. | reverse complement strand
ACGGAAACAATAATTTTGACCAAAGCTACAATAACAATTACTCACAGGGCTATGGTTCTGACTCTTATCAGAATTTTTCTCAAAATGACAACACTACATCCGGAGAAACAGTAAACTCCTACGAATGGGGCAACGGACAAAACGGAGGTTTTTACAACAACTATCAACCGCCTAAAAAGAAAAAGGAAAAAAAGCCTATTACCCGAAGTGGTATAGCCATTGTTCTTGTGGCTTGTGTTCTTTGCTCTGCTTTGCTTGGAGTTGGTGGAGGTGTGGGAACATACTTCCTGCTTTCTAAAAATAAAGCTGTTCAAAGTGATAATTCACTTACCATAAATAAAAGTGATTCCACAGGTGGAAGCGAAGGCTCAGCAGACGGAACAGTTTTGTCAACAGAAGAAATCTCTTCAAAGGTTGCAGATTCCGTAGTTGAAATTGTAACTGAAACAGTTTCTTACTCATACTTTTACGGTCAGGGCATTTCAGAGGGTGCTGGTTCAGGTGTAATTGTTGATGCAAACGGCTATATTGTAACTAACAATCATGTTATTGAGGGTGCAAAATCAATTAAGGTAACCCTTAGGAACGGAAACGAATATACAGCCAAACTCACCGGCACAGATGCTGAAAAGGATGTTGCATTAATCAAGATTGAGCCAAAGTCAGATGAAGAGCTCACCGTTGCAACCTTTGGTGATAGTGATAAGTTGTCCGTTGGTGACAAAGCAGTTGCAATTGGTAACCCTTTGGGTCAGCTGGGCGGTACTGTAACTGACGGTATCATCTCTGCTCTTGACAGAAAACTCACAGTAGATAACAATATTATGAATCTCCTTCAGACAGATGCAGCAATTAACCCCGGTAACTCCGGCGGTGGACTTTTTGACGGACAGGGCAACCTTATCGGTATTGTAGAGGCAAAGGCATCTGGCGATGGTTCTTCCACAAGTGTTGAGGGACTTGGATTTGCAATTCCTATAAATGATGTTGAGTCAATAATCGGTGACCTTAAGGCATATGGTTATGTAAAGGGTAAGCCTGCTTCTATAGGTGTTACACTCCAGACCTATATGGATATGGTTTATGTTTATGCAGTAGAAGAGAATTCTGCAGCAGATAAGGCAGGTCTTGAAAAAGGCGATAAGATTATGAAGATTGACGGCGATGAAATCAAGTCAAGCTCTGATGTTAAGTCCAAGATAAGCGAATCTAAGGCAGGGGATAAGCTTAAGTTTGAGGTTGAACGAAATGGCGAAAAGAAAACCATTGAGGTGACTATTGAGGAAGAGAAAAATACTCAGAGTCAGCAGACAACCTCATATGAATATGACCTTGACGATATTTATGACAATGACGATTCTATTTGGGAAAACTTCGGTTATTAATAACATTTGATATATAAGGGAACGGTCATCAACCAGATGGTCGTTCTTTTTTTACATTCTATGGGAAGAATATTGTTGGTATAAGGGTCAAAGGTCAAAGAAATATTAAAATAATAAAAATTTTAAAAAATTTGAAAATTGAAGAAAACAGGAGTATTCGTGAGCTAATTTGCTCTGAATCAAAATAATTGACCTAGTTTAACCTTATTTGACTTTGACTTTATCTGACTTTGAGATTACAATATAGACAATGAAAGTCAGAAAAAGTCAAACAGATGATTTGAAATAGTAAAATTTCTGATAAAGGAGGAATAATATGAGAATGAGTGATTTGGTTGCCCAGACAATCCTAGAGATGCTTGATAGTCAGAACGGCAACGCAGAAATACAGCGAAACGAACTTGCAACTACCCTTGGATGTGTTCCAAGCCAGATAAATTATGTTATCACAAGTCGTTTTACACCGGAACAGGGTTATGTTGTTGAGTCACGACGAGGAGGCGGTGGTTATATTCGTATAACAAGAATAAAGACCGACGACAAAACAATGCTTATGCATGTGGTTAACTCAATAGGTGACAGCCTTGACAAAATGACAGCGGAGGTTATGCTGAAAAACCTTTACAGGGAGCAAATCCTTGACCGCAAAATGGCAAATGTAATGGCGGTTGCTTTGTCAGACCGAGCGCTTAAAAGCGCACCGCAAAATATCAGAGATAATTTGAGAGCAGATATTTTTAAGAATATGCTTATTTCAACCCTTAGTTAGGTATAAATATTTAGTTAGGAGGATTTTATTATGAAATGTCAAAAATGTGGTAAAGAAAATGCTAACACTCATGTAAAAACTATTATAAATGGTGACTACAAGGAATACATCCTGTGTCCCGACTGTGCAAAGGAGATGGGTTACAACAACTTTTTCACCGATATGCAAAGTGAGTTCACAAATCTTTTAGGCTCTTTCTTCGGCAACACATTGCCTGCAATGAGCCAGTCAACCCACTGCAAAACCTGTGGCAGTACCTACTATGATATTGCCGACAGCGGAAAGGTTGGATGTGCTGACTGCTACACAACATTCTACGATTTGCTTTTGCCTTCAATCAGACGAATCCACGGAAATACCACCCATTGTGGCAAAAAGTCTGTTGCAGGCATTGAGTACACAGAGGTTCCCGACAAGGAGCCAAGCAAAATTGAAAGACTCAAAAAACAGCTTGACGAGGCAATCAAGGTGCAGAACTTTGAAGAGGCTGCAAAGCTGAGGGATGAAATTAAGGGTTTGGAGGAGAACAATGGATAACAATGTGGTAATTTCAACCAGGGTAAGACTTGCAAGAAACCTTAAGGATTATCCATTTCCCTGCAAGCTAAACGAACAGGGAATGCTTGAGGTTGACAAGAAGGTCAGCGATGCTTTGGTAAGCGGTAATTCAGCCATAGCAAAGGATTTTCAGTATATTGACTTTGACAATATGTCCGACACAATGAAGGTTTCACTTGTGGAAAAGCACCTTGTTAGTCCTGAGTTTATCAGCAACACAAAGGGCAGAGCTTTACTTCTCCTTAACGACGGCACTGTGGGAATAATGCTGAACGAGGAGGACCATATAAGACTCCAAGTGATTAAAGAGGGCTTTTGCCTTGACGAGGCATACGACCTTGCAGACAAAATTGATACCCTCCTTGATGAAAGACTTAACTTTGCCTTTGATGAGAAGCTGGGCTACTTAACCCAATGCCCCACCAATCTGGGAACAGGTATGAGAGCGTCTGTAATGCTTCATCTACCGGCCCTTAAAAAGTCAGGTGCAATGAATATGCTTGCCGGTAACCTTAGTAAGCTGGGACTTACAATCCGTGGAACATACGGAGAGGGTAGCTCCTCGGAGGGTGCAATATATCAGCTTTCAAATCAAGTTAGCTTAGGCATTTCCGAAAAGGCAGCTATTGAAAACCTTAAAAATGTTACAAAACAGCTTGTGAATCAGGAGGTAAAGCAAAGGGAAACCCTTGTGAAGTCAATAGAAACAAAGGACACGGTAATGCGTTCACTTGGAATCTTGAAATCTGCTTACCTTATGAGCCATAAAGAGGCTGTAAACCTGCTTTCTAATGTTCGTTTTGGCATATGTGCAGGTATGATTGACAATATTAAAATAGAGGACATTAATTCATTAATTACAGAGATTCAGCCTGCAACCCTGATGACCCATGAGGGCGAACAGCTCACACCAAAGGACAGGGATATTTGCAGAGCAGAGTACATCCGTAAGAAACTTAATAATTCTTGATTTTTGATAGGGATACCATTCCTTATCAAAAGAGAAAGGGAAGGTGTTATTTATGTATAATTTCAATGGATTTACACAAAAAGCAAACAATGTGCTTAACAACGCTATCTCAATTTCTTCTCATATGGGTCACACCTATGTTGGCACAGAACATTTACTCCTTGCACTTACCGAGGAGGGTGACGGAATTGCCAGCACAGTATTGACCCAGGCAGGGATCACCTCTGCAGAATTGAGAAAGCTAATAGAAAATACAATGGGAACAGGCTCACCAAGTGTGGTAACTGTTGATGATTTTACCCCAAGGACAAAGAGAGTAATGCAAAAGGCTTTGCTTATAGCTAACAGAATAGGTCACAACTTTGTTGGCACAGAGCATCTGCTCCTTGCAATTCTCTCCGATAACGACAGCTATTCAGTAAGATTTCTTAAGGAAATGGGAGCATCTCCTGACAGCTTAATGCAAGCTTTGAGCGATGCTATGAATGTGGAAATCAACGGTGGCTACAACGAATCTGTTGGTGGAAATAACCACAGCGGTAATACCTCAAATGGTAAAACTAAAACCCTTGATACCTACGGAAGAGATTTAACAGCCTCTGCGAAAGCCGGTGAGATTGACCCTGTTATCGGCAGAGAGGACGAAATCAAAAGAGTTGTACAAATCCTCTGTCGCCGTACAAAGAACAACCCTGTTCTTATCGGTGAACCGGGTGTTGGCAAAACAGCCGTTGCAGAGGGTCTTGCCCTAAAGATTGCCGATGGTGAAGTTCCTGAACTCCTAAAGGATAAAAGGGTTGTTGCTCTTGACCTTAACTCAATGGTTGCCGGTGCAAAATATCGGGGCGACTTTGAGGAGAGAATCAAAGGTGTTGTTGAAGAAATCAAAAACAGCAATGATGTAATTCTGTTTATTGACGAACTCCACACAATCATCGGAGCAGGTTCTGCCGAGGGTTCAACAGACGCCGCAAATATCCTTAAGCCATCTTTGGCAAGGGGAGATTTTCAGGTGCTTGGTGCTACCACCATTAACGAATACAAAAAGTATATCGAAAAGGACGCAGCACTTGAAAGGCGTTTTCAGCCTGTAATGGTTGGTGAGCCAACAGAGGAAGAGGCTATTCAGATTCTAAAGGGACTTCGTGATAGATACGAGGCTCACCACAAGGTAAAGATTACAGACGATGCAATTGATGCCGCAGTAAAGCTTTCTTCAAGATATATTGCCGACCGTTACCTGCCTGACAAGGCGATTGACCTGATTGACGAGTCAGCCTCAAGGGTTAGACTTCAAAGTATGACAATGCCTAACGATGTGAAGAGCATTGAGGATAAAATCAAAGAGCTTGACAAGGAGAAGGAGTCTGCAGTTGCTTCCCAAGACTTTGAACGTGCCGCAAAGCTGAGGGACGAACAAAAGGCCTTGGAGGAAAAGCTATCTACTGAAAAGGAAAAGTGGCAGGATAACACAAAGCAGGGCGGAGAGGTTACTGCCGAGGATATTGCCAAAATCGTATCCGACTGGACAGGAGTACCTGTTGTTCAGCTTACAGAAGAGGAATCTCAAAGGCTTCTTAATATGGAGGAAATCCTCCACAAAAGGGTTATCGGTCAGGACGAGGCTGTAAAGGCAATCAGCAAGGCTATCCGCCGTGGCAGAGTTGGACTAAAAGACCCTAAGCGTCCTGTTGGCTCATTTATCTTCCTTGGACCAACCGGCGTAGGTAAAACAGAGCTTTGTAAGTCTTTGGCACAGGTTATGTTTGGTGACGAAAACGCAATGCTCCGCCTTGATATGTCGGAGTATATGGAAAAGCACACTGTCAGCAAGCTGATAGGTTCACCTCCGGGATATGTTGGATATGAAGAGGGTGGCTACCTTACAGAAAAGGTAAGAAGAAAGCCATATTCAGTTGTCCTCTTTGATGAAATTGAAAAGGCACATCCTGATGTTTTCAACATTCTTCTTCAAATCCTTGAGGACGGCAGACTTACCGACAGCCAAGGCAGAACGGTTGACTTTAAGAACACCGTCATTATTATGACAAGTAATGTTGGTGCAAGGCTGATTACCGACAAGCAGAACAATTCCCTTGGATTTTCAACTGAGGAAGAAAAGGAAAAATCCTTTGAAAAGATTAAAGATGATGTTATGGGCGAGCTTAAAAAGATGTTCCGTCCTGAATTCCTCAACAGGGTTGACGACATTATCGTATTTAACAAGCTGACCCCTGAGGACATTGAAAAGATTGCCTATAATATGCTTGACAATCTTAAGAAAAGACTTGCCGGTCTTGACATTGATATTTCCTTTACCGAAAACGCTGTTAAGGAAATTGCCAAACAGGGTTACGACGAGGACTACGGAGCAAGACCATTGCGTAGAGCAATCCGTAGTAAGATAGAGGATGTTCTGTCAGAGGAAATCCTTGAGGGCAAGATAAGCAAAGACAAAGCTATCACCTGTGACTACAAGGACAACAGCTTTACCTTTGAGTAATTTTTGAATCTTCTCAAAAGAAGTTAATATATAAAAAGAAAGCGGAGTTGTAGTGACTCCGCTTTTTTGCACCTCAAACAGCCTCCACCCCCTGTCATGACCAGCTTGTCGAGGAATCTGAAAGGATAGCAGTAGTGCCTAAATCGACACTATAAGGTGTTATGAAACTCTGGAAAAAACAAAGGCTCCCTTGTGTAAAGGACGACCGCATTTTCCTCTCCCAACAGCCTCCCTTGTGAAAGGGAGGGGGACCGCTTGCGGTGGAGGGTTTGTCCGCAGGCAGTTGTGATTAAGGAAATATTTGGATAGGGATTTAAAAAATAAATATGTTCAATTTTCAATTTTCCATTCCCAAAACCGTCCCCCTTGTCATTCTGAGGGAGCAAAGCGACTGAAGAATCTGAAAGGAAAGCAGTAGTGCCTAAATCGACACTAACAGGTTATATAAAAGTATGATTTTTCTAACATAGTGGCTGGTAGAGGATGGGGCTTCCTCGACAAGCTCGGAATGACAGGGTGAGAGTGCGAAATGACAGTAGAGAAATGTTTCACTTCCTCAAAACAACTTGGTATTGTTTAACTAATTTTTATAAAAATATAATTAAATCTTAATAAAACATAGTGACAAATCATAAAAAATAGTGTACAATATATACAATGAAATTTGCCTGTAAGTAAGGAGTGATAAAAATGGCAAATAGATTTGTATTAAATGAAACAAGCTACCACGGAAAGGGTGCAATAAAAGAGATTGCCAATGAAGTAAAGGCAAGGGGATTTAAGAAGTGCTTTGTCTGCTCCGACCCTGACCTTATCAAGTTCGGCGTTACAAAGAAAGTAACCGATATTCTGGAGGAAAGTTCTATTGACTATGAGATTTATTCAGAAATCAAGGCTAATCCAACTGTGGAAAATGTAAAGACAGGTGTGGAGGCTTTTGAGGCTTCCGGCGCAGACTGTATTGTTGCCATTGGGGGAGGTTCTTCAATGGACACAGCCAAGGCAATCGGCATAATCATTGAAAACCCTGAATTTGCCGATGTTGTTTCCCTTGAGGGGGTTGCACCAACAAAGAACAAGTGTGTTCCTATTATTGCAGTTCCAACCACAGCCGGCACAGCCGCCGAGGTCACAATCAACTATGTTATCACAGACACAGAGAAGAACAGAAAAATGGTTTGTGTTGATGTTCACGACATTCCTGTTGTTGCAGTAGTTGACCCGGATATGATGAGCTCAATGCCAAAGGGACTTACAGCCGCCACAGGTATGGACGCTCTCACACACGCCATTGAGGGTTACATCACCCTTGGCGCATGGGAGATGAGTGATATGTTCCACCTTAAGGCTATTGAGATTATCTCAAAGAGCCTTCGTGGTGCAGTTTTAAATACACCTGAGGGCAGAGAGGGAATGGCCCTTGGTCAGTACATAGCCGGTATGGGATTCTCCAATGTAGGGCTTGGAATTGTTCACTCAATGGCTCACCCTTTGGGCGCAGTTTACGACACACCTCATGGTGTTGCAAATGCAATTATCCTGCCAACAGTTATGGAATACAATGCCCCTGCAACAGGTGAAAAGTACAGAGATATTGCAAAGGCGATGGGAGTTGAGGGCGTTGACAGTATGTCCATTGAAGACGCTCGAAAAGCCGCCGTTGACGCAGTAAAACAGCTTTCAGCCGATGTTGGTATTCCGGCAGACTTAAAGGAAATTGTTAAGCCTGAGGATGTTGACTTCCTGTCACAGAGTGCCTATGATGATGCTTGTCGTCCCGGTAACCCAAGGGAAACTTCTGTTGAGGAAATTAAACAGCTTTATCTCTCACTTATGTAATAACTGCTTTTACAGTATAAAAAACCAAGTTAATACAAAAGCCACAGTCCATATGTGAACTGTGGCTTTTTTGCGGTTTGTTTCTTAAATTACTATGCCGTTGCAGTGGTCGATTTCGTGTTGGATAATCTGTGCAGTCCAACCGGAAAAACTATCTGTGTGCTTTTTAAAATTCATATCAAGATACTCAACGGTGATATTCTTATATCTTGATGTACTTCTCACTCCGTCAAGGGAAAGACAGCCCTCTTCTGTGTCAAACTTTCCGCTTTTTTTGGTGATAATGGGATTTATCATCAGCCTATTCATCCCTTTGTCGGTTATGGCTATGATGTTCTTCTTTTCGCCAATCATATTTGCCGCCATACCAACACATCTTTCCCTGTTGGCGTTAAGTGTGTCAATAAGGTCCATTGCGATTTTTATGTCCTGTGGTGTTGCGTCAACCGATTTCTGACCTAAAAAGATAATATCTCTTACAATTTCTCTAACCATTTTTATCTCCCGTTTTATAATTCAATGTAGTATGGACAAATGTCCTCAAAGTGTCCGTCTTTCATTCTAAAACCTTTTTTAATAGTACCAAGTTGAATAAATCCCAATTTTTCATAAAGATGCCTTGCACTATAATTTGTCTTTACAACTGCGTTAAATTGGAGAATGGAAAATCCAATTTCTTTTCCAACAGCAATGCAGTCCTTTACAAGTGATTCTCCAACGTGCTTTCCTCTGTAATTTGACAGCACACCGTAGCTTGCGTTGCATATGTGGGAGCATCTTCCAACATTGTTGGGGTGGAGAATGTATAGTCCTAATACTTCTTTAGAAGAATTATCATAGGCAACTCCGCAATAGCTTTGGGATGCAAAAAATTCTTTCCCTGTTTCCTGTGTCAGCAACTCCTCCTGTGGAAAGGCAACTCCGTCCTCAACAATTTCGTTCCAGATTTTTATCATCTGTGGAACATCATCCTGCGTATATTTTCTTACTTTAATATTCATATTTCTCCTTTACGAATTGGTGGCAATTCGCTTTGATTCCCATTTTCGGCTTTTCCATCTGAAAATCATCATAATTCCTCTAAAGCATTCGTCTGCGGCAAAGGCTGCCCAAAGTCCGTATATTCCAAAATCCAGTACCACAGCAAGGATATATGCTCCAAGTGTGCTGATAATCCACATTGAGAATATGGCACAGACTGTTGGAAAAACTACATCACCTGCGCCTCTAAGACAGGCAATTACAACAATGTTTGTTGTTCTGCCAAATTCAAGAATAATGTCAATGAAAAGTACATTTGCCCCAAGCACAATAATTGTCTGGCTTGTTGTGAAAATTCCCATTATGTATTGTCCCAGTAAAGCACCTGTGGCTGAAAGTATAAATGTAACAATAAGTGCGTTTCTATACCCTCGGAATCCCTGCCGATATGCTTCACTAAACTTTTTAGCACCCACCAAATGACCGATGAGTATTTGGGAGGCCTGTCCTATGGAAACTGCAAAAACATAGAAAAACATTGTTATGTTTTGCACATATGTTTTTGTGATAAGGTCAGTTTCTGTCATACATTTCAGAACTATTGAAGTGATTACAAGCTGTGATAGGTTGTATAAAAATGTTTCAAGTGCTGAGGGCACACCTATTTTTACGATATTCTTAACATCCCCCCAAGGGAAAGGCTTTAACAGCTTGAATATTGATGGTTTTTCGATTTTCTTGAAAAGTACAATGAGAAGTACAATAGTACCTATCAGACGGCTGAAACTTGTGGCGATTGCAACACCAAGAACTCCAAGTCGTGGCATACCAAACAGACCAAGAACAAAAATAACATCAAGTACGGTGTTCACCATGTTCATACCAACGGTTACATACATAGAAATCTGTGTCATACCGTGGTTACGTATTATTACAGAGATAGCACTTAGCATAGCCTGCAAAAACAAAGTTCCGCCAACTATGGCAAGGTACTGTGATGAATAATCTAAAATCGTTCCATCTGCACCGATAAACTTAAGTATTGGTGTGTTAAAGAAAAAAAGAACTGCGCTTATGATTAATCCAAAAGCCATATTAAATGTAAGGGACAAAGCTGCCACCCTTGATGCACCTTTTTTGTTCTTCGCACCAAGACATTGCGAGATAATAACAGCACTTGCACCGGAAATAACCGTAAAAACTATTGTTACAATAGAAACCGCCTGATTTGCTGTGTTTACGGCGGATGCAGCAAGGTCGTTGTATTTGCTCAGCACAAAAACGTCAATAAAACCAAGCAACATAAAAAGAGCAGTTTCAATAAATATTGGCCAGGCAAGATTAAATAACTTCATCTTTTTCATTGTGCATATCTCCCTATGATTATTTCACAGGCATTATATCACAGTAAAATGAATATTTCTACAAAAGATTTAAAATGCAATTTTATATAAATATAATTTTAAAATGATTTCAAATACTTTGCTTATATTGTAGAAATAAACCTTTTCATATGATATAATATTTTCCAAGGATTTATAATTAAAAGGAGGATTACCTATGAAAAAGAAAGAAAAAACAAAGCCTATTGGCACATTCCGAAAAGATTTTGTCTATACCGCCTTGGCTCTTATTGCGGTGGGAGTTCTTTTCGTTGTATTGCCGGAGTCGTCAACAAAGCTGATTTGCTATATCACAGCAGGACTTCTGTGCGTATGGGGTATTATCAAACTTATGATGTATATCAGCTCCGGTGTGGGGGAGGTGTTCGGCTCCTTTGGTCTTGTTACCTCGGTGTCCCTTATAATCGGCGGAATTTCAATCTTTATTAAACCGGAATTTTTTGCCGGTATAATAGCCACAATTTTTGGATGTGCAATGATTGTTGACGGAGTGCTAAAGGTTCAGTATGCAATCGACCTTTCCAGAATCGGAGGAAAATATTGGTGGGTTGTTCTCATTGCGGCGGCTGTATTTATTGTTGCAGGACTTATAGTTGTATTCAATCCATTCTCGGCAGCAGTTACCTTTATGATTTTTGCCGGTGTTGCGCTGATTGTAGATGGAATTTCCGACCTTATTACAGCGTTTTATGTAAGTAGAGTGTTGAAGAAATTTTCTAAGTTAAGCACTAAAATTGACCTTGACGAAGACGACTATAAGGATGTTGATTAATCATCTGTTGTCAAAGTGCCTAATATTACAAAAAAGCCGAGGGGAAACCTCGGCTTTTTTTTAGCATTAATTTATTGTTGTTTTGCCCTGCTTTTTTCTATTATTCTGAAAATTAACTTGACAATTTCAGAAACAATGACAACAGTCAGCGCAGTTAAGACTATCTTTATCCACATAAACAGGCTGAGAGGAACTGTGCCAAACACAAACCCGCCAAACTGGGTGATTACCACTTGAAGTGCAAAGGTTAATAAAAATACCAAAACCATAGCTTTATTTTCCATTAACCCTTTGAAAATACTGTCGTTTGATAAGGCCCTGCTGTTGAATGCGTTGAAAAGCTGAAAAACAACAAATAGGGTAAAGAGTATCGTACCTAACTCTCCTTGACTTCCACCCAAAAAGTTTGTAAAGGTTTGTAGCATAAATATTCCTGCAATAAATATTGCATTTATTCCAATTCTCAGCATCATATCTCTGCTTACTAGTCCTTCTTTTTTAGGAGTAGGCTTGTTTTTCATAAGGTCATTGCTTACAGGGTTAAGTCCCAAGGTCAGGGCAGGAGGACCATCCATAATGATGTTTATCCATAACAGTTCAAGTGCTGTAAATGGGGAAGATAGTCCCGAAAGGACAGAAGCTATAACAACAAGTACAGAGGATACATTTACCGTGAGCTGGAACTGAATACAACGACGAATGTTCTGAAAAATTCCTCGTCCCCATTTAATGGACTTTGTAATGGTGGTAAAGCTGTCGTCCAAAAGTACAATGTCACTTGCCTGTTTGGTGACATCCGTTCCCGAAATTCCCATTGCAACGCCAACATCAGCATTTTTTATTGCAGGTGCATCGTTGATACCGTCACCTGTAACAGCAACAACATTACCAAGCTCCTTTAGGGCATTTACCACCCTTAGTTTAACTGACGGTGTACTTCTTGCAATTACGGTGATGGTTGAAATCTGATTTTTCAGTTCCTCGTCGGACAAATCCTCCAAATCCTTTGCATTAACAACACGGTGATTTTCGTCAATAATGTTTAGTTGTTCTGCAATAGCGGTGGCAGTTACAAGGTTATCACCTGTGAGCATCTTTAGCTGAATATTTGCCTTTTTGCATAGCTTAACAGATTCTATAACATCCTCCCTAAGTGGGTCGGTGATAACTGCAAATCCGTCAAAGGTAAGGCTCTGCTCCAAAATTTCTCTTTGGGTCGTAAAGGAGAATTCTTCATAAGGTATGGTCTTGTGGGCAAATGCAATAATTCTGCAAGCCTTTTTTTGAAAGTCTGTAATTTCTTTTTCTATTATTTCTTTTTCAACTTCTGTTAAAATGGATAGGGACAATATTTTTTCGGGACTTCCCTTAGAAAATACTGTGAGGGTATCCTCGTCCTTTGTGATGGTAGTCATATTTTTGTCGTCAGAAGAAAATGGATATACAAACTGAACGTTGCTGTCTTTTCGTATTGCGCAGTAATCAACGCCTGACTTTTCAACAGCGGTTAACAAAGCACATTCCGTTGGGTTACCGGCGAATTTTGAAGCATCGCAATTCTTTTCTATATCTGCTGTGCTATTTATACAGATGTTATCTGTGATGTATTTGTCAGTTAGCTCATTGGGTAGGTGAATTTTCCCGTTGCAAAAAAACTTTATGGCTGTCATTTTGTTTTCTGTCAAAGTTCCTGTTTTGTCGGTGCAGATAATGTTCACCGAGCCAATTGTTTCGCAGGCAATCATCTTTTTTACAAGAGCATTTTGTTTTGACATTTTGATAACATTTATTGCAAGGGACACCGCAACGATTGTAGGCAACCCCTCAGGTACAGCGGCAACAAGAAGTACAATTGAATTTATGAATATCTCTGCAATGCTGTTAAAGTCGGCATTTCCACTGCTCAAAAGGGAAAATAACTGAATAACAAAGATTACAAGTGCTGCAATTCCACCCAAAATAGCTATGCCCTTGCCCAGCGACGCCATTTTAATTTGTAAAGGCGTTTGTGATTTGTCCGTCTTTGCAAGTTCCTCCGCAATTTTACCGAACTCCGTTTTATCACCAACACAGCAGACAACTGCTGTTCCGTTTCCGGCTGTCACAAAGCTACCTGAATACAGCATATTTTTTCTTTCGGCAACAGGTGTTTTATCGCTTTGGCAAAGATATTTTCCATCCTTTTCAACAGCTTCGCTTTCCCCTGTTAGGGCAGATTCATCCACAAGAAGATTGTTAGAACTGATGATTCGACAGTCAGCAGGAATCCTGTCGCCTGTTTCAACAGTAATAATATCTCCTGCTGTAAGTTCCCCATTGCTGATTATCTGTGGATTACCGTTTCTTATAACCTTAACCTCAATATTTTGATTCAGCTTGTTAAGCTCCTCAAAAGCCTTTGCACTTTTGCCCTCCATTACAACGGTGATAATTACAGAGAGCATAATCGCCACAAAAATTCCAACACATTCAATAAAGTCGGGTTCCCCTCCGCTGAACAGCTTTACAAAATTCACAGCAAGGGTTATTCCCAAAGCAATCAGCAGAATAATAAGCATTGGCTCTTTAAATGAACTGAAAAATCTTTTAACAGCCGATGGCGGTTTTTCTTTTGTAAATGTGTTTGTACCATAAAGGCTTTTGTTTTCATTTACTTGGCTGTCTGAAAGCCCCTTTTCTTTGTCTGTGCCAAAATGCTTTAGCACATTTTTCCATTCTTCTAAATATGGTGTCATAATAGCCTCCTAAAATAAAAACCCGATAACCAAGGCGAAAGGTCCTTTGGTTATCGGGCAAAAGACGCAATGCAACCGGTGGTTATGGCATTGAGTCTCGTTATTTAAGACAAGCCAGGCATAAGCCGAGATTGTTGACTTGTCACGCAGTGCGCTACTACTCCCTCAAAATGTTTAATTTTGAACTATTCTAACATAATGATTATCAATAGTCAATGCTTTTTTATTTTTACATCCTTTATTACCCACTATTATTATATCTGTGGTGCAGTGTTTTATGATATTTCATAACAAACATTGTTTGACTTGACGTAGTATGCTTTGATATAATGAAGACATAAACATAAAAGGAAGAAAAATATGGAAAAAGTAATTTCAGTTGAAACAATGCGCCAAAGTGACGCATATACAATAGACAATTATATCGACAGTAAAAGCCTTATGTACAAGGCGGGTGTTGGAGTATTTGAAAGCTGTGACTGGCAGGGAAGTGTAGCCATAGTCTGCGGAAGTGGCAACAATGCCGGTGACGGATATGTGCTTGCGTTGCTTTTAAAGGAGATTAATGTTCCTGTTACCCTTTTTCTTATTAAGGAGAAATTTTCTGATGACGGAAGATATTATTTTGACAAATGTATAAAGGCAGAAATTCCATACATATTGTGTGATGAAAATACATCCTTTGAAGATTACCGGACTGTAGTTGATTGCATCCTGGGAACAGGTTTTAAGGGGAATGTAAAGGGACTTGCAGGAGAAATTATTGATAAAATCAATGACTTTAAGGGGAAAGTAATATCTGTTGATATTAATTCCGGCCTAAACGGCGACAACGGAATGTCAAAAAAATGTGTCAAATCCCATACAACAATATCTATCGGCTATCTTAAGCCGGGACTTCTTATAAATGATGCACCCAAATATATAGGTGAACTTAAAAACTGCGATATAGGAATTGAACTTGTAGGTGAATACTATGTTTTGCAGGACAATTTACCTGATATTTCTGTAAAAGAAAATACTTTTAATAACCTAAAGGAATTTTGTGACTATTATAAAATTCCCTACGAAACAGCCTTTGCAAAGCCTGTTGAGATGATTTCAGCGGTTGCAAAGGAAAAGGAAACTTCTGTGGTAGTGAAAAATTTAGGTGAATATTCAGTTATCATTTCAGAAAATCACGCATATCTTGTAAGAGGGGAAAAATAGGGTTAATATGGTAGGTACAGAAGTAATAGATTTGCACAACGAAACCCGTGAAAGTGGAAGAAAAAAGTTAACAGCAAAACTGAATTCCCTGCCAAAGGGGACACAGGAACTGGTGGTTATCCACGGATACCATAGCGGAACAGTTTTGCGTGATATGGTAAGAGGGTTTAAGCACCATAAGGTGGAGCGTAAAATCTTGGGTATGAACCAGGGCGAAACTATATTTGTAATTAGGAAACACTGAATAAATCACAATTAAAATTTATTTACACATCTTGTTTGCATATTTTCCGCCAGTTTGCCCAAAAAATCCTCACAATGCGTCAGCATTCTTGCGTTTTTTTGAACAAACTGACGAAAAATCTGACGGCACAATATGTGCAAATGATTTAATCAGTGTTTCCTTAGGAAAAATAATACTTGAGGAATGAAAATGGAAGGTAAAATAGTTATTCATAAAACCTTTGGTGAGGGAGAAATAATCTCCCTTAAGGATGATTTGCTTACAGTAAAGTTTCCCGAAAAGGAGTCTGTGTTTATCTTTCCCGAATGCTTTGAGGGTGTGCTTACAACACCTGACAAAGAACTGGAAAGCTTTGTTAAGATGATTATTAACAACAGAAAGCTGGAAAAGAAGCTTTTGCAAAAGAAAGGTCTAAACAGGCGACTTCTCCAGACTCGCAGGAATGTTCCAAGATGGCACAGCTATATGCCAAATAAGGGTGTAAATACAAAAGAATCTTCTGCAAACAATAAGGTGGATTCAGGTATAAAAAGATATGAGGGAAAAAATTTTTTTGCTGTTCCAACGGGAGAATCCTTTGAAAACTCTATTGACAACAACGAAATTATTATTCCTGTTGAGAATAATAATCCTTGTGTATCAATAATGCAAAAGGGCGATTTACTGTTCTGTATAAATGACAACAAGGTTTGTCATATAGGAATTGTGCTGTCAAATCCCACCCTTAATAAAAATGATGATAATGTAGCTGAATACCATATTTCTGCACAGTTTATCCCTGTAATGGCAGAGGTTCAGTGGGGTATCGTGCTTGAAGAAAGCTTAGTTTCTCATATCAATAGTAATAAGGCAAATTCTATACTTGAAAATATTGTAGAAAAATGCCCCTATATAAAAAGTGTTCAGGGCATTTTATAATAAAAAAGGACTGTTCAAAGTTATAATTGTTACAGTCCCTTTTTTTATTTAACTATTTTGGCTTTCCGAATCAATTTCAGAAATTTTCCTAAAGGTTTCAAAAACACATTTCATTGAATTTAAGAAATCTTTTTGTTCATCTTCCGTAAGTAGGTTAAACTTTTCTCTTATTCGTTGGTTAACGCTTTCACGCCCCTGTGTCAATAGGTCATACCCTTTGTTAGTCATACTGATAAGCACAATTCTCTTATTATTAATGTCAAAGTTCTTTTCGGCATATCCCTCTTTTACAAGTGCCGAAATCGCTCTGCTTGTCTGCTCCTTTGAGGTGGAGGTCATCCTTGCAATATTGCTTACAGTCAGCTTTTTTCCATATACAAGGGAGAGCAAAATATATATCTGAGATTTAGATAGATTGTGCTCCCTAAGGTTGATGTTATCAAAAATTATTCTATGAAAAATAGAAAAAGATTTAAGTGCGTTAACAATTCCGTCACTTTCGGACATAAAACTATTCATTAATAATACCTTCTAATAAAAAGACTAACAATAATTATAGTTTGGTAT
>JBJEPA010000238.1:0-4165 GCA_051880995.1 Ruminococcus sp. | reverse complement strand
CTAGGGTGATAATTTTAAAAGTCATTAAAAGTTTCTCCTTTTTAGGATACTTTGTTTTATTACGATTATAGATATGATTATAAATTTAATTTCTGTTTCAGTCAATACACAAAACAAAACTATTAGGATGAAAATAATATCCATCCTAATAGTTTTTTAATAATATAAATTATAAATTATTTTGTTCTGCCGATATCAGTTCTGTAATGAGCGCCCTCAAAGGAAATTTTCTTAACAGCATCGTATGCTTTACAAAGTGCGTCGTCAAGGTCTTTACCCTTTGCAGTTACACCCAAAACTCTACCGCCGTTTGTGTAGAACTTTCCGTCCTCGTACTTTGTACCAGCGTGGTAAACAGTAGCACCATCAACCTGACCCTTGTCGTCCATACCGAACATCTCAATGCCCTTTTTGTATGATTCAGGATAACCACCGCTTGCCATTACAACACATGCAGTAGGCTCGTCAGACCATTGAATTTCAAGCTGGTCAAGCTTTTCATCAATTACAGCATCACAAATATCAAGCAAATCAGTCTTTAATCTTGGAAGGACAACCTGTGCCTCAGGGTCACCAAAGCGGGCATTGTATTCAATAACCTTTGGTCCCTTTGGAGTCATCATAAGTCCAAAGTAAAGGCAACCCTTAAATGGTCTGCCCTCTTCCCTCATTGCGTTAACAGTAGGAATGAAGATTTCTTCCATACACTGCTTTGCAAGTTCATCGGTGTAGTAAGGGTTAGGGCTGATTGTACCCATACCTCCTGTGTTAAGACCCTGGTCATTGTCGTATGCTCTTTTGTGGTCCTTTGAGCTAACCATAGGCTTAACAGTCTTACCGTCTGTAAATGAAAGCACGGAAACTTCAGGGCCTGTCAAAAATTCTTCAACAACAATATTGTTGCCTGATGCACCGAACTTCTTGTCCTCCATTATTGTCTTAACAGCCTTGACAGCATCATCTATTGTCTGACAGATTAGAACACCCTTACCAAGTGCCAAGCCGTCAGCCTTGACAACGCAAGGAGCCATATTGTTTTCTTTTATCCAGGAAATTGCCTTTTCTGAATCGTCAAAAACCTCATACCGTGCGGTAGGAATACCGTACTTCTTCATTAGGTTTTTAGAAAATACCTTTGATGCCTCAATTACAGCCGCCTTTGCATTAGGTCCGAAGGCTCTGATTCCTGCCTTTTCGAAGTCGTCAACCATACCGTCAGCCAATGGGTCATCAGGTGCAACAAAAGCCAAGTCGATATTATTTTCCAAAGCAAAAGCAACCATCTTTTCTTTATCTGTGACAGGAATGTCAACTGTGATTGCATCCCTTGAGATACCGCCGTTGCCCGGTGCACAGTAAATTTTTTCAAGCCTTGGGCTTTCAAGAATTTTCTTGATTAAGGCATGCTCTCTACCACCTGAGCCAATCATTAATACATTCATATTACACCTCATTAATGATGGAATAGTCTTATTCCTGTAAAGCACATTGTCATATTGTACTTGTTGCAGGTTTCAATAACATTGTCATCTCTGATTGAGCCGCCGGGTTCAGCAATGTACTGAACACCGCTTCTCTTTGCTCTTTCAATATTGTCGCCAAATGGGAAGAATGCGTCACTACCAAGGGAAACACCGCTGAATGTGCTGAGCCATTCTTTCTTTTCTTCTCTTGTGAGAGGTTCAGGCTTTTCTGTAAAGAACAATTCCCATGTGCCGTCCCTCAGTACATCCTCATAATCATCAGAAATATATACATCAATAGTGTTATCTCTGTCTGGTCTTCTGATATCCTCTTTAAATGGGAGATTAAGACACTTTGGATGCTGTCTTAGGTACCAGATGTCAGCCTTGTTGCCTGCAAGACGTGTGCAGTGAATTCTTGACTGCTGACCGGCACCAACACCGATAGCCTGTCCGTCCTTGCAGTAGCAAACGGAGTTTGACTGTGTGTATTTTAGTGTGATTAAGGAGATAAGCAAATCTCTCTTCGCAGATTCAGGAAGTTCCTTGTTATCTGTAATAATGTTTTGTGTCAAAAATTCCTCGTCAATTTTAAGTTCGTTTCTTCCCTGTTGGAATGTAACGCCGAAAACATCCTTGAATTCCTGTGGAGCAGGAACATAATCGGGGTCAATCTTTACAATATTGTAAGTACCCTTTCTCTTGGATTTAAGAATCTCCAAAGCCTCGTCTGTATAGCTCGGGGCAATAATTCCGTCAGAAACCTCTCTCTTTAATAAAAGCGCTGTTTCCTTGTCGCAAACATCAGAAAGTGCCGCCCAGTCACCATAGGAGCTCATACGATCAGCACCTCTTGCCTTTGCATAAGCAGAAGCAATAGGAGAAAGCTCTAAATCGTCAACAAAATATATCTTCTTAAGAGTATCGGAAAGCTCTGTTGCAACTGCGGCACCTGCAGGAGAAACATGCTTAAAGGATGCAGCAGCTGGAAGACCTGTTGCTGCCTTTAATTCCTTAACAAGCTGCCAGCTGTTGAAAGCATCAAGAAAGTTGATGTAACCGGGCTTTCCGTTCAGCACCTCAATAGGAAGGTCACTTTCGTCCTTCATAAATATTTTAGAAGGCTTTTGATTTGGATTACAACCGTACTTAAGTTCTAATTCTTTCATAGTGTTCTCCTCACTTATTTTTATTGATAATTCTTGAGTCAGCCTCACCGGAAGCAAGGTCAATGTATCTTACAAAGAGAGAAACTTTGTTGTCAGAGTTCAAAGCATTCCAAACCTTTTCTGCAAAGGTATCAATGTCGTCATTGCCCACTTCTACAAGTGTAGGTTCACCCTCATAGCTTGGAAGTGGATTACCATCACCCATATATGTGTGGATAAATCTACCCTTACCGGGGAGTGGATTGTCGTAAGCAAAAGTATATCTAAGTGTTGAATCTGGGTCACCATCGTCACTCTTAAGGATAGACATAGCCATATTCATATTTCCGTCCTCAACCTTGATAATTCCGGAAATTCTTGGTGTGTAGTTAGGCTCGTCAGGCTCAAAAGTTCTTGTCCTAAGTGACTGCTCAAAGGTCATCTGCTGATTCATAAGGTCATAGACAGTATCTGTCTGGTCGCCGTTAGTAACGATTGTCTTGTTTCCAAGCACTCTTACAGGTGCATAGATAATAAGGGATGGGTCAACAAGCTTGCTTTCGTCAAAAGCCTGTGTGCGAATACCCTCGCCATCTTCAACAAACACTCTGTTACGACTGTTTTCACTTCTTCCCATAATGAAGTAAGTGATTACAGCTTTTTTGCCGTCAGCAGTTCTTCCAAGCATAATTCCTCTGCCCGGGTAAGCGTTGCTCTGGAGATCTTTTTCAAATGATATTGCTTTCATCTTACTACCTCTCAATCCATAATATAAGTTTTGTTATTTTTTACTGTTATTTTATCACTGCAAAACAGTTCAACAGAAAGTGGGAGTATTTTCCACTCAACATTTTCCATAATTCTTCTTTGCAGAGTTTCGGGGGTGTCGTCGTCCTTTACCTCAACGGCCCTTTGCATAATTATAGGACCTGCGTCGCACTCTTCTGTAACAAAATGTGTTGTTGCACCGGAAAGTTTTACACCCTTTTCAAGTGCTGCCTTATGAACCTTAAGACCATAAAATCCCTCACCGCAAAAGCTTGGGATCAAAGCCGGGTGAATATTTATCATTCTGTTTTCAAATTCGGAAATCACCTGATGCCCCAGAATTGTCATAAACCCTGCAAGTACAACCAAGTCTGCACCCTTTGATTTTAGTAGCTCTGTAAGTGCAAAATCGTACTCGTCAAAGGTTTCAAAATCTTTTCTTCTGATTACAGCAGTTTCGATTTTATTATTTTTTGCTCTTTCAAGAGCGTATGCGTCGGGATTAGAGGAAATAACACAAGTTATTTTACCGTTTTTGATAATACCCTCATTTTGAGCATCAATCAAAGCCTGTAAATTAGTACCTCCGCCCGAAACGAGCACAGCAATATTTTTCATCACTCAAACACTACTCCGTCATTACCATCAATGATTTTGCCCAGAACAACAGCATCCTCGCCAAATGCCTTTAATGTTTCAACCGCCTTGTCAGCATTTTCTTTTGAAACAGCAACAATCATACCGATTCCCATATTAAAGGTGTTGAACATATCGTGTTCAGGAATG